>NZ_JAYLLN010000017.1:0-69974 GCF_037126265.1 Sphingobacterium tenebrionis | reverse complement strand
TCGCCATCGCAAAATCTGGAAAGGGCTACATCGCAAAAGCGGCCTAATCAGAATATTATTTGGAGAAAATTTAATTTATTATTTGGATATATACACAGTTCATTGCGAGGCCTACCGTCATTGCGAGGAGGCACGACGAAGCAATCTTTCTCTTTGTCATACTACCTTACCCTTTGTCATCCTGAGCGCAGTCGAAGGATCTGTACGGTTGTACACGAACAGATGGTTCGACTACGCTCACCATGACAGAGACAGAAAGATTGCTTCGTTCCTCGCAATGACGCTTTTTTTGTCTTATTCCTTCCCCTACACCTCCCATCACCAATCCCAACATCCCCTCTACCATCTCCTCCACCATCCCTTCCACCACCGCCCAACACCACCTTCTTCCACCATCCCCTTTCCATCCCCTCCACCATCCCCTCCACCTCACCCCTTTCACCGCTTGACCTTCGATGCAAAACCATACTGAAAGTAACCTAAAAGTATGCTTTTCCTATGCAAACCATACAAAAACCCTACTAATACCCTATTAAACCCATACTTTCAGCTTGAAGCATAGGAACAAGTCCTACCACTTCATCAACCATAACAAAATGACTCAAAAAATTTTATATTTTTGCGAAGGTTCATAAATCAACCAAGAAGAATATTCCAGCAAACTCAAAACAACACAACAAATGACAGCATATAACGAAGATAGTATACGTTCGCTCGATTGGAAAGAACATATCCGCCTAAGACCGGGTATGTATATTGGAAAATTGGGTGATGGTTCTGCCTATGATGATGGAATCTATGTCCTTTTAAAGGAAGTGGTAGACAATTCCATCGATGAATTTGTTATGGGTGCTGGAAAAACCATCGATATCACCGTCAATGAGAATCGGGTAACCGTTCGGGATTACGGGCGCGGAATTCCGATCGGTTCTGTGGTGGATGTGGTATCAAAAATAAATACCGGAGGTAAATACGACAGTAAGGCCTTCCAAAAATCCGTGGGATTAAACGGGGTGGGTACCAAGGCTGTCAATGCCCTGTCCAATCAATTCACGGTACAATCCTACCGCCAAGGGGTTACCCGTATTGCCCAATTCAGCAAAGGCGAGCTGTTGGCCGATGAGCAAAAAGACACTACCCAACGAAATGGAACATCCGTCACCTTCTACCCAGACGATTCCATTTTCAGAAACTATAAATACCGTTCCGAATTTGTGGAGAACATGATCTGGAATTATGTTTTTCTAAATTCTGGACTCACCATCAATTTCAATGGTCAGAAGTTCATTTCCGAAAATGGATTAAAGGATTTGTTGGAAAGAAATGTCGACACGGAAAGCATGCGCTATCCAATCATCCACTTGAAAGGGGAAGATATCGAAATAGCGATGACCCACGGCCAGGGTTATGGTGAAGAGTATTATTCCTTTGTGAATGGTCAACATACCACCCAAGGTGGTACCCATCAGGCTGCTTATCGCGAAGCGGTGGTAAAAACCATCCGTGAATTCTATAAAAAAGAGTTTGATGCATCCGACATCCGTTCATCCATCATTGGGGCCATTGCCATCAAGGTGCAGGAGCCGGTATTCGAATCCCAAACAAAAACAAAATTAGGATCCCAGAGTGTAGGCCCAGAAGGACCAACCGTTCGTACCTTCATCAACGATTTTGTGAAGAAGGCTTTAGACGACTACCTGCACAAGAACCCTGCGACCGCAGAAGCCCTGCAAAAACGTATCCTTCAATCAGAAAGAGAACGCAAGGATATCGCGGGGATCAAGAAATTGGCAAACGAAAGAGCAAAAAAAGCCTCTCTACATAATCGAAAGCTCCGGGACTGTAAGATTCATTTCAGCGATAAACACGAGCGTAATTTAGAAACAACCCTATTCATCACCGAGGGTGATTCGGCGAGTGGATCCATCACCAAATCCAGGGATGTACAAACACAAGCCGTATTCAGTCTGAAAGGTAAACCGTTGAACTCCTTCGGGTTGACCAAAAAGATCGTGTATGAAAATGAGGAATTCAACCTTCTTCAACATGCCTTGAACATCGAAGATGGTATCGAAGGGCTACGTTATAACAATATCGTGATTGCAACAGATGCCGATGTGGATGGTATGCACATCCGTTTGCTGATCATGACCTTCTTCCTTCAGTTCTTCCCCGATCTGGTAAAAGCCGGACATGTGTCCATCCTTCAGACGCCATTATTCCGGGTTAGGAACAAGAAAGAAACCATTTATTGCTATTCCGACGAAGAAAGAATCCGAGCCATCAACAAATTAGGCGCAAAACCAGAAATTACCCGATTCAAAGGACTTGGTGAAATCTCGCCGAGTGAATTCGGACTGTTCATAGGTGGCGATATGCGTTTGGAACCGGTTATCCTATCCAAAGACAATAGATTGAGCCAGTTGTTGGAGTATTACATGGGCAAGAACACACCGGATAGACAGCATCATATCGTCAATAACCTGCGTGTGGAATTGGATACCGAAGAAGAAATGACCAAGGAAGCGGTTGTGTGATGAAGATCACTTTTCCTTCCTAATTATCATTACTTTTTAATCCAGGATTTCTTTGCTATTTGCGTCAGTTTAAAATTACATGACGCATTCATTCCATATCCCTGTTTTAGGTTTAGCTTTTTCCGTAGATACGGCCATTAAGGTCGCCCAATTTGGTATTTCATCCGTTGTATCCATTGTGGATGATGAATTACTGGAGCGACTTCGCGCCTACTATTCCAACGAAAACCAGCTTGAATACGAAGCCATTGGGGAACACATGGAAGATGCTCGGGCAAGAAGAATAACCGCCTACCTCAATATGATCCAGGTATTGGTGGACAAGCAACTTGTACACTTAAAAAACTGTGATTGGTTGCAGGATGAAACCGCCAGCAAATATTTTTCGCTGCTACCGGAGCAACATCATTCCAGAAACCTTTTTCAGCAATGGCGGGATACCAATTCTTCAGGCGAAAAGGAAAGATTAAAAACAGCGATCTGCGAGGCCATGCTACCGGGCGATATTGATGTCAACATCATGTCCAAGGTAGATAAGATCAATTATTCCAAAGATGGCGAGATGCTTTCGGAATATTATTCCGATGCTACAGCAGCCGTTCGAGGTTTTGCCAACAGCACCTTACGATCTTCCGTTGTGTTGTCGGCCGGAATGAACCCGAGATTATATGGTCAACTCCAGGAATTCCCCCAATTCTTCCCAGACGAGCATGGGAATTTCACCAAAAAAATAACCTTAAAAGTGTCTGATTACCGATCAGCACTGATCCAAGCGAAATATTTAGCAAAACGAGGTATTTGGATTTCCGAATACCGGATAGAATCGGGCCTTAATTGCGGAGGTCATGCGTTTGCCACCGATGGTTTCTTATTAGGGCCGATTCTTGAAGAATTCAAAATAAATAAAGCTGCCCTGTCGGAAGAGATTTTTCCGTTGTACCAGGCAGCACTAAGCGAAATAGGTCGAGAAATTGAACATGTTCCTGGCATTCGGTTTACCGTTCAGGGTGGCGTGGGAACTACCCAGGAACATCAATTTCTTTTAGACTATTATGGGTTTGATGCCGTAGGATGGGGTTCCCCTTTCCTATTGGTGCCCGAAGCAACGACCGTTGATGAGGAAACCCTGAACAACTTAGCGAATGCCGCTCCAGAGGATTTCTATATCAGCAATGCCTCCCCATTGGGTGTTCCGTTCAATAATTTCCGGAAAAGTACGGCCGAACAATCGCGTTTATCCCGAATAGCCAAAGGTCGCCCGGGATTCCCTTGTACCAAGAAATACCTGGTCTCGGATAGCACCTATTCCGATGAACCCCAATGTACCGCTAGCCGGGTATATCAGGTGAACAAGATCAAGGATTTAGACCAGGCAGGATTGAATGCCCAGGAATATGAAAAAGCCTATCAGAAGATTGTAGAGAAACAATGTCTATGTGAGGGGCTGGCCACACCAGCCTACCTGAAGTACCAGATTCTCAAACCTAGGGAAAGATCGGCAGTGGCCATCTGCCCAGGTCCTAATACGGCTTATTTCAACAAGATCTATACCCTTCAGGAAATGGTAGACCATATCTATGGCAGAATCAATGTTCTTAAGGGGGTCAAAAGACCGTCCATGTTCATTAATGAACTGGAATTATACGTCAACCACCTAAGTAGCTATATACAGGAGAACCTGTTGGATCTGGATGTAAAAAAGAAAAAGTATATCTATAAATTTCAAAATCAATTGGTCGAAGGCATTGCCTATTACAGGTCCTTACAGGATCGGGTGAGCCAGGTTTTTGGAGAGTCTAAGGCAGCTTTTCAGGAACAATTGGCCAATTATGAAAATCAGCTTAAACCGCTCATTGTGTAATTTAATTGCCTACTGTGAAAAATGGAAAGCAGCCGTCGTGATGATGGCTGCTTTTATTTTTTAAGCTATATAAAGCTGTTTATTTAGAGAATTTGCGGAATTTTCCGAATACGCCTAAAGGAAGTTTAGGACCGGCAGTTGCCTGCAAATACAATTCGCCGATTTCCAGGTTCTCCACCTTTGGAAAAGAAGTCTTGATCAGGTTTTCCACGATTACGGATGAGAAACCTAACGAATAGGTATTCAGAATCAGGAAGTGTTCCTTTGGATCCAATAGTTTAACGACGTCCTGCATCATTTCCATGATATGGTCTTCCAACTTCCACTTCTCCCCTTTTGGACCATGTCCATAAGCCGGCGGATCCAGGATGATCCCATTATAGGTATTGCCCCTTTTCAGCTCCCTTTTCACAAATTTCAAGGCATCTTCTACCACCCAGCGGATATCGCTTATGCCGGAGATTTCCTGGTTTTCGTTCGCCCAAGTTACCACCTGTTTGATCGAATCCACATGCGTCGTATCCGCTCCTGCTGCTTTAGCAATCAAGGAAGCCCCACCCGTATAGGCAAATAAATTCAATACTTTTGGATTTGGGGTTTTGAATCCTTTCACAGATTCTGAAATATAATCCCAATTCACGGCCTGCTCCGGAAAAATCCCTACATGCTTGAAGGAGGTCAATCCCAATCGGAATTTAATGGCTACATCCTTGTTTTTGTATTGGATATGCCACCTATCTGGCGATTTAGGGTTCTTTTTCAACCATTCTCCACTTGTTGCAGAACGACCTTTGAATTTGATGTGGTAGCGTTTGTTCCATTCGGCATCGCCTAAAGCTTTCGGCCATACAGCCTGTGGCTCCGGACGGATCAGAATCAGCTCGCCGAATCGTTCCAATTTTTCAAAATCACCACAATCGATCAGTTCATAATCTTTCCAGTGCTGTGGTGTCAGTAATTGTATGGGAGAATTTGTATTCAAAACAGTAAATTTTGGCAAAGATAGCAAATAAGGAATAATATCCTCTATGTACGCAGTTCTACTTCCTCAGGTTCTACTTCCTCAGGTTCTACTTCTTCAGGTTCTACTTCTTCATGGTATCGCGAGCTGCTTTCATCAAAGGACTCGCAAATACAAATTCGTTCAGCTCCTTATTGTCCGATTTCAGCATATCCTGATTAGAACCTTCCCAATATTTCTTCCCTTTGTACAGGAACATGATATATTGACCGATCCCCATCACGGAGTTCATATCATGGGTTACCACTACAGTGGTGGAATTGTATTCTTCGGTCAGTTCTTGGATCAGTTCATCAATGAGGATGGAGGTGGCTGGGTCTAATCCGGAATTGGGCTCATCACAAAAAAGGTATTTTGGGTTCATGGCGATCGCCCTGGCAATACCCACCCGTTTTTTCATACCTCCGGATAATTCCGCCGGGAACAATTTGTTCTTTCCAGCAAGATTCACCCGCTCCAAACAGAAATTTGCACGATCCAACTTTTCAGATTTGCTCATCTCCGAGAACATATCCAAGGTAAAAACGATGTTCTGTTCTACGGTCATGGAGTCGAAAAGCGCTGAGTTCTGGAAAAGCATACCTATTTCCTTACGGATTGGCACCTTTTCCTCAAAGTCCATCTTGGAAAATTCCTTACCATCAAAAAACACCTTTCCCTTGTCTGGTTGATGCAGGCCGACGATACATTTCAGCACCGTACTTTTTCCAGATCCGGAACCTCCAATAATGAGGCTGACCTTTCCTGGTTCAAAAGTAGCACTGATCCCGTCCAATACGAGGTTATCCCCAAAAGATTTATGAATATCTTGAATTTCAATCATTTACATTACAACATTAAAGCAGTTATCAAATAGTCACAGGCAAGAATGGTAATACAACCAATCACAACTGCTCTGGTACCTGCTTGTCCAACTTCCAAAGCCCCACCACGTACATTAAAACCTTTGTATGCCGGCACCGAAGTGATGATAAAACCAAACACAAAAGCTTTTACCATAGCAACAGCTACCGTAAAACCATTGAATCCGGATCGGATACCTTCATTATAATCATCCACGGTCACAGCTCCGGAGAGCGACCCGCCGATAAGACCACCTACGATAGCACAAAAGATAGCCACCGTTACCAAAACAGGAACCATGATGACCCCAGCTATGATCTTCGGAAGGATGAGGTATCCTGCCGCGTTTATCCCCATGATTTCCAATGCATCGATCTGCTCGGTTACCCGCATGGAACCAATCTGGGAAGAAATGGAGGACCCCACCTTTCCCATCAATACCAAGGCAGAGATGGTAGGTCCAAGTTCCAGAATATTGGAGTCACGGTTTATCGATCCGATAACCGAGGTTGGGATCAGGTCGGAAACCAATTGAAAGGCAATCTGCATGGTCATTACCGCCCCGATAAACGTGGAAATAATCAGGATCAAGCCCAAAGAACCCACACCAATATCACTCATCTCATGGAGGACTTCCTTCCAGTAAATTTTCCATTTTTCGGGTTTCCGAAAAACCTTCTTCAACAACAATATGTAGTCGCCTATATAGTAGAATATCATATCAATATATTTAGCATCCGTTCAAGATAACAATTCTGTGGAATTATTTCACCGACAAATCTAATTCATTTACCGAAAATTTAGGCAACATAGCCTATTTTCAGTTAATTAATTTGTATAATCGTACTAGTTTTGACGACAACAAAACAAATAAACAATGAACAACAAAATAGCAACGGGCATCTGGTTAGTCTTTATTGGACTGGTTGTCCTCCTTCATAACCTACATATCATCGACTTTAACTTTATTGGCGCCATTAAATATTGGCCTTTATTGTTGGTATCCATTGGTATAGGTTTTTTATTGCAGAACCGCAAGAATACCGCTTGGATCCTTGCTGCCTGTAACATCATCATCTGTTCCTTTATCTTTTATCAGGGCGTAACTTCAGAAGACACCATCTTTGATTCGTTTACAGCAGTTAGTGATGATGCCGAATTTATTCCTGCCAACTCGATAGGAAAATCTTCGGAAGGAATCGCTGAACGTATTACCCTTAAATTCAATGGTGGGGCGGCTAAGTACATCATGAATACTGACGTCAATACGGATTCCCTTTTCCGTGCAAGCACCGATAGCCCTAACTCTTCCCTTTCGTTGAGCAATACGGATGAAATCAATAACTTCACTATAAATACGCAGATCAAGTCCAGCAAATACGCCAAGAACAAGATTTTTGTAGGTTTGAACCCGAATCATATCTGGGATCTGGAATACAATATCGGTGCGGCCAGCATCAGTGCTGATTTCAAGAAACTGAAATTGGGATCCTTGAGCATCAATTCGGGTGCGACCAGTTTGGACATGTACCTTCCTGTTCCGATCGAGGGGGATCATTTAATCGATATCAACACCGCTGCTTCCAGCATCAAGTTATTTTTGCCGAAGGGAGCAGATTGTAGCGTTGAAACCGACTCTTTTCTGTCCAGCAATAAATTTGAAGATGTGGATATCAGCGATGATAAGATCCGAAAAACTTCGGGATACGATAAATCCAACAGCCGCTATACGATCAAAGTGGATGGCGCAGCAAATTCATTGACCATTTTACGCTATTAACTTTTAAAAATAGCTAACTTTGTGCGGTATGGACAGCTTGAAATCATCAGAATTAGCAGGGGGATATTGTAATTCAAAAACATCGTATAGTAGGTTTTTGACGAGAGAAGTACAGATTGGGGATATTCCCATGGGTGGAAATCAACCTATCCGCATCCAGAGTATGACGACAGTGGACACCATGGATACCATGGGTTCGGTGGAACAGACCATCAAGATGGTGGATGCAGGATGTGAGTATGTCCGCATTACGGCTCCTAGCATCAAGGAAGCCGAAAATCTAGCAATCATCAAGAAAGAATTACGCTACAGGGGTTATCAAGTCCCTTTGGTGGCGGATATACATTTCACGCCGAATGCTGCGGAAGTAGCGGCGAGGATCGTAGAGAAAGTGCGCGTGAATCCGGGTAATTATGCGGATAAGAAGAAGTTCGACCAGATCGATTATACCGATGCTGCTTATCAAGCGGAATTGGATAGGATCTATAAGAAATTCGCCCCATTGGTGGGTATCTGTAAGGAATATGGTACTGCCATGCGGATCGGAACTAACCATGGTTCGTTGTCTGACCGCATCATGAGCCGTTATGGGGATACCCCAGAAGGCATGGTGGAATCGGCCTTGGAATTCATCCGGATCTGTGAAGATCTGAATTACTACAACCTGGTGGTTTCCATGAAATCTTCCAATCCGCAGGTGATGGTGCAGGCTTATCGCTTGTTGGTCGAGAAAATGGTTGCCGAGAACATGAATTATCCTTTGCATCTTGGCGTTACGGAAGCTGGTGATGGCGAGGATGGCCGGATTAAATCGGCGGTGGGGATCGGGACCTTGTTGGAAGATGGACTTGGCGATACCGTGCGTGTTTCTTTGACGGAAGAACCGGAGAAGGAAGCTCCAGTAGCCATTGCTTTGGTAAACCGCTACAGCAATCGGAAAGCAGCCCTTGTATCTGAACCCAAACGGGAAATCCTGCAATTGGCGACGGTGTCAAAAGAGACCAAAAGATATGAGTCTTCGGAGGTTAACGCCTTTATTGGGGGTTCTTTGGTGCCGAGGATTGTGGTGGATATCACACAGAAAAACCTAAAAGATCCTTTTATCCTTACGGAAGTAGGCTATAAATACGATGCGGTGTTGGATAAATACCATATGGGCGACCAATCGGTAGATTTTGTTTACCTGGGCGATCAATTGCCATCGTTTACTATGCCTGGCAACCTGAAACAGCTATATAATTATAAAACCTGGTTGGGTTTAAGCAATAAGGCGAACATGCATCCGATCTATTCTTTGGAGGAATTTAATGAAGCCAAGGAAAAGGATGCTGCCATGAACCTGATCCATATCAGCAATGATGATCTGCAATCGGAAGCTTTTGCGCAATTGGCCATTGATAAAACTTTGGTTTTTATCTTGGAGACTGATCATCTGCATGGTATGGCGGATCAGCGTCAGTTTTTTGCGAATCTTCAGGAAATCGGAATTGATAATCCGGTGATTTTGAAGAGAAGTTATGCGGTGGAAGAATTTTCGGGACCATTGGGAGATATTATGGATCCGGAGGAACCGATCTCGAAGATACAGCTCTATGCTGCGACTGATTTTGGTGCGTTATTGATCGATGGATTGGGATCTGGGATTTGGTTGGATAGCCCAGCGACTCCAACTGATAAGATTGCTTCAGTATCTTTTGGGATTTTGCAAGCTACAAGGTCTAGGATCTCTAAAACGGAATATATTTCTTGCCCGAGTTGTGGTAGGACTTTGTTTGATCTGCAGGAAACTACGCAGATGATAAGAAGTAGAACTAACCACTTGAAAGGCTTGAAAATCGGGATTATGGGTTGTATTGTGAATGGACCGGGTGAGATGGCTGATGCGGATTATGGGTATGTAGGTGCTGGCCCGGATAAGATAACGTTGTATAGAGGGAAGCAGGTGGTGAAGAAAAATGTTTCTTCGGCGAATGCATTGGATGAGTTGATTGAGATTATTAAGTCTGATGGACTTTGGGTGGAGATGGAAGGGTAGAAAGTATAGGTTATTGGGAGGTTTTAACGTCATTGCGTGTATTTATACGTCATTGGATGGAACTATACGTCATCGTAAGTTTTAACGTCATTGCGAGGAACGAAGCAATCTTTAACCATGTCATGGTGAGCGCAGTCGAACCATCTGTTCGTTTACCAGCGTACAGATCCTTCGACTACGCTCAGGATGACACGGAAAGAAAGTCTAGCTTATCCTAATCGAAAGATTGCTTCGTCGTACCTCCTCGCAATGACGAGAATTACTTCCTCTTAAACCTCATCACCGCAATATCGCCAATTATCAACGTCATTGCATCCCCGTTCACACTCATCACATTCACCTTCTCCAACGTTGAAAAATACAAAGGCTCTCCATCACCCTTACAAGCCATCTTCGTAGAAAAAATTCCACTGAAATTCACTTTCCTACCATCCAAGCTCATATTACTTCCATAATTATTGCATCCCCCATTTCCTGAAACCTTCGAAGATCCAGCCTGAATCACCATAGTCGGCTTCTTCCCTGGAAACAATTCATTGAAAGGTTTATTCGATCCAGCGATATAATCCAACTCCCAAGTCCCAGCAACGGAAACATCGGAAGAAATCTCCTTAAATCGCGCCAAAGGAGCTTTACGACCTTGATTTAAAGACAACACCCCATCTGCAAACGTATAATTATCCGCCTGTTGCAAGGATTGCCCCAAACCCCTCTCAATCTCCATATTCTCGCAGGCCATCATCGTTGATATCCCTCTCGTAAAATGTATTTTATTGTTCTTTGCGAATTGAAATTCCCCATTCAGTGTATTACAACCCCCATTGGCCGAATAACGTCCAGCCTCATGCAAAAACTCCAAATAAGGCATCTTCCCATTTACCTCAGCGGCTACTGGTTTCCCACCCAATTCCACTAATTGCCATTTCTTACCGGTGATTTTAGCGATGTCAGCTGATTCATCTGCTGTAACTTGTTTGGATGTACTACAGCTCGAAAAGATCAAGCTGGCTACAGCTAGCATACTAAAAATTGTTTTTTTCATAGTGATTTTCTTATTTCTTTTATTAATACTCTCCTAAAGACGAAATGTTTGAACGAAGTGCTACTAAATTACCCTAAATAATATCTACTAAACTAGTATATTTTATAATATTTTTGAGGTAATTCGTCCGTTTTCCGTATGTTTGTCCTTAATTAAGAATTAATCTAAAAAGAAGATTGAGTTCCCTTTTTATCCATATCCTTACCCCAGTCGCAATATTCCTTTTTATTGCTTTATTCACGCTTTTTGCAGTATATGCGGAGCGTAAGATTGCAGGTTTTGTACAGGATCGATTAGGGCCAATGGAAACCGGGAAATTTGGATTGCTCCAAACCTTTGCGGATATCCTCAAACTCCTTCAAAAAGAATTTATTTCTCCAGCGGCAGCGGATAGAATCCTCTTTGCCGTTGCCCCTATCCTGATTTTTGTGGCGGTTTTTGTTGGTTTCTCGGTCGTTCCTTGGGCAGCCGATTTTGTTCCAGCAAATACACACACCGGTTTATTTTTTATTATGGCGGTGGTTTCCATCGATGCTATTGGTATTCTGATGGCCGGATGGGGCTCAAATAACAAATATTCCCTTTTGGGATCTATTCGTGCCATCGCGCAGATGATTTCCTATGAATTACCGGTAGGATTATCTTTGATTGCTGCGGTGATGATCACCCAAACCCTTAATCTGAACGAAATTGCCCTCAATCAAGGGATTTATAGTGAACAAGATCTGTTTTTCTTAGGCATCTGGAATGTGAAGGATATAGGGGGTATCTTATCCTGGAATGTTTTCCAGGCACCGCATCTCTTGGTGAGCTATGTCATCTTTTTCATTGCTTCCCTTGCAGAATGCAATAGAGCACCTTTTGATATCCCTGAGGCGGAAAGTGAACTGATCGGAGGTTTCCATACAGAATATGGTGGTATCCGTTTTGCCTTTATTTTCCTGGCGGAATACGCTATGATGTTCTTGGTGGCGATGCTGGGCGTGGTGATCTTCTTGGGCGCTTGGAACAGTCCCCTTCCCAATATTGGAAATGTACGTTTGGCCGATTGGACCACCGGACTTTATTGGGGTATTTTCTGGACATTGATCAAATCTTTGTTCATTGTAGCCGTGCAAATATGGATCCGCTGGACCCTTCCGAGGTTCCGTGCTGATCAACTTATGGTCTTATGTTGGAAGATCTTAATCCCAGTGGCATTTCTTTGCATGGCCATTTCCGGGATTTGGCGAATTACAGTGATGGTTTAAAATATTGATAGGTTGACATGATTATCAAATCTACACTTAAAGGATTGGCTACGGCCATAAAGGGACTCAGCTTAACGGTGGCCCACCTTTTTAGTGCCCGAAAATCAAGAACCTCCCTGGACATTAAACAGGTAAATTATTTCGAAAAACAAGAAGGTGTGACCACCGTTCAATTTCCTTCGGAAAAAATGCCGATCCCCGATGTGGCCAGGTATCAATTGGATGTAGAAATAGACGATTGTATTGTCTGTGATTTATGTGCCAAGGCCTGTCCGGTGGATTGTATTGCCATAGAATCCATCAAATCCCCAGAAGCCATTGGAAAAACCTCTGATGGAAGCGTAAAGAGACTTTATGCAGCCAAATTCGAGATCGATATGGCAAAATGCATGTATTGCGGATTATGTACCGTGGTTTGTCCTACGGAATGCATCGTTATGACGGATAATTACGACCGCAGCACCACAAATCTGGCGGATCTAACCTATACTTTTTCGGACATGTCGGATGCGGAAGTGCAAAAACGCAAGGAAGAATGGACGCGTTTTCAAGCTGAAAAGGAGGCAGCAAAGGCTAAATAATGGAATTAGTATTGTTCTATTCTTTTGCCGTGTTGGCGATCGGTTCTGCCCTTCTGGTAGTTAGCCTGAAAAATACAGCACGTGCCTTATTTCTTTTCTTCGTGGTGTTGTTCGGTATGGCCGGATTGTTCCTGTTTGCCTTAGCTGATTTTGTCGCCATTACCCAGATCATGGTCTATGTGGGTGGCGTATTGATCCTAATGATCTTTGCCTTCATGCTTTCCAACAAGGAACTATTGGCGGATCTACAAAACACATCCTCCAGATTCCTATCCATGCCCAACTGGCAATCCCTTCTCTTAACGTTGGGATTTCTTGCCGTGATGATCTATGGCATCATCGAATGGCAACAACATACCCCGAATTGGATTACCCAAAATATACATAAAGGACAGGTTATTTTACCTTCCGACAATAATATCAACCATTTGGGCATCAAATTCATGACTCATTATCTACTTCCTTTTGAAGTGATATCCATCTTTTTATTGATGGCACTGATCGGGGCGGCCCATCTATCCAGAAAGGAGGATAAACAATGATTACTTTAACTCATTTCTTGGTAGTATCCGCTTGTCTATTCTGTATCGGATTATATGCGGTATTGGCCAAAAGGAACGCCATCATGATTTTGGTAGGGATAGAATTCATCATCAATGCCGCCATTTTGAATCTGGTAGCATTCGGCAGGTATGATAAGATCAATTATGGCGGACAGGTGTTTGCTCTTTTTGCCATAGTGCTGGCTGCTGCAGCTGTTGCTGTCGGATTGGCCATCATTTTGAATGTGTATAGAAAATACAAATCCATTAACCCGGATAATATTACGGACCTAAGAGATTAATGTGCAAATGATGAACCTATCGCCAATCGTTGCCAGCCTACTGGTCGTTATATTACCTTTCCTTGCTTTCCTGATCCAAGCGATGCTCGGCAGGAGATCACAAAAGGGAACCATCTCGCTCCTTGCGATTTTATTGAGCTGTTTGATCAGTGCGACCATAGTCTTTCCAAAAATATGGAACCAGGACACGCAGCATCAAGCCCTTACCTGGTTCAGTATTGGCACAAAAGATTTTCAGATCGGTTTCCTATTGAATAACCTGACTAGCCTGATGCAATTGATCGTTTGTTTGGTGGCTTTGCCCGTTCATATCTACTCGAGAGCCTATATGAAAGGGGATCCAGGCATACATCGGTATTGGATGTACCTCAGCCTATTCTGTTTTGCGATGCTTTTATTAACCATGGCAGACAATCTCTTGTTGATGTATATTGCCTGGGAATTGGTGGGATTTGCCTCCTATTTATTGATCGGATTCTGGTTTCATAAAGAATCGGCGGTTCAGGCCAATAAAAAAGCTTTTATCATCAATAGGATTGGGGATTTAGGTTTTCTATTGGGCATAGCCAGTTTATACAGCTTATACGGAACATTAAATCTGGTGGATTTATTTGGAGAGCATGGTTTTCTCAGTACGGTTCCTCCGGATTCAAGCGGATGGATGACCTTTGCCGGCTGTTGTTTCTTTTTAGGGGCCATGGCCAAATCGGCACAATTCCCGCTACATGTTTGGCTGCCGGACGCCATGGAAGGACCTACGGCAGTTTCTTCCCTGATCCATGCCGCTACGATGGTTGCAGCCGGGGTATTCCTGTTGAGCACGGTATTTCCTTTGTTTAATACCACTGTCTTGCTTATTATTGCCATTATTGGATGCATCACCGCATTTATAGCTGCATATTTCGCCCTAGCGCAACAGGATATCAAACGCATATTGGCTTTCTCCACCATTTCCCAATTGGGTTTCATGATGGTTGCCATTGGTATTGGGGCTTGGGATGCTGCGATGTTCCATCTCGTTACCCATGCCTTTTTCAAATGTCTATTGTTCCTAGCAGCAGGGGCTATTATCCATGAAATGGCACACCTTAAAACCAAACATCAGCTAGATTTCGATCCACAGGATATCCATAATATGGGTGGACTAAGGAAATATATGCCCAAGACTTTCATCCTTATGGCAATTGCATCGCTTGCCTTAGCCGGATTTCCTTTAACTTCTGGGTTTTTATCCAAAGATGCGATCTTAATCAATGCCCTAGAATGGGGCATGCAGCAAGGTGGTCTTTGGCTCTTGATCCCGATTACACTAATCATTGTAAGTTTTATGACCGCCTTCTATATTGGCAGGTTGATGTTCAAAGTGTTTTTTGGGAAATTGAGGATTAACGTGGAAAATCCAGGAATACATGAAGCTCCGGGACAGATGTTAGGTCCTATGGTTTTTCTAGGAATCTGTTCGCTTTTTGTGGTTTTTAGTTTAAACCCTTTATCTTACCAACAAGCTTTTGTGTTGAGGGGATTTGAATTTAATCGGGACTATACCGAACTGCATATTTTGCATACGGTGGTTCCTTTGCTGATGAGTATTGGAAGTATTTTGATCTGGATCTGGGCATACAGATGGTATGCGCAGGGAGAGGCTGGGGGGTCCTTCGACAAGCTCAGGATGACAGAGGGCAAGTCCAGGATGACATTCCCACTTCTTCAATTATCTTTAAATCAAGGCTATCTGAATGAGTTTTATCAAAAGGCTTTTGTAAACAGCACCGTGCAATTCAGTAATGGATTATATTGGTTCGACAAACACATCATCGATGGATTGGTTAACCTAGCGGGATCATTGGTTCCCGCTATTTCCCGCGTATCGGCTTGGATCGATCGTTATATCGTCGATGGATTGGTGAATACCATCGCTGGAAGCACGTATTACCTGGGGCATCTATTACGATGGGTTCAGAATGGAAGGTTACAGAACTATTTGGGTTTTGCCTTCACGGTTTTATTAATTGGAATAATTTATTTGATATTCAAATAAGATGGGACTACTTTCCTTACTTATATTTTTACCGCTACTAGCTGTTCTTGCGATCTTGGTTCTTCCAAATCGCAGCAATGGTTCGTTCAAATACATTGCATTGGCAGCGACATTGATCCAATTTGGACTGTCCGGTTATCTTTACGCCAACTTCCAACCAAGCGAAGCCGCATTCAATGCTGTTTCGGCCTACCAATACGTGGAGCAATTGCCTTGGATACGCATGCAGCTAGGCTCAATGGGTACATTGGAAATCGATTATTTCCTCGGGGTGGACGGATTTTCCCTTCCGCTATTGGTCTTGAGTGCCTTTGTCATGTTGATGGCCATAGGAGCCTCCTGGCGTATTGAAAAGAGCAAAAAAGGATACTTTGCCCTATTGATGCTGTTGAACACCGCCGTGATGGGCATCTTTTGTGCTTTGGACTTCTTCCTCTTCTATGTATTCTATGAGGTGATGCTGTTGCCTTTATATTTCCTAATAGGTATATGGGGTGGTGCAAGACGGGAATATGCTGCCATCAAATTCTTTATCTATACCTTATTTGGGTCCGTTTTTATGCTGCTGGTCATCGTAGGATTATATTTTTCGGTCCAAAACCCAAATACCGGCGCGCATACCTTCAACATGCTCTACATGATGGATCCGGCGAATTATGTCCCAGGTTCCTTCTTTGAAGGCTTAGGAAACAGCCAAGAGATCTTGGGAATCCCGGCAAGAATGGTCGGATTTATCGTCCTATTTGTGGCATTCGCTATTAAAATCCCAATTGTACCTTTACATACCTGGTTACCCGATGCACACGTGGAAGCACCAACGCCGGTTTCTATTATTTTAGCTGGTATCCTATTAAAAATTGGGGGATATGGTGTTATCCGGATCTGTTTGGGCATATTTCCAGATGCCGCCGTAGACGCGAATTGGTGGCTAGGTCTTATCGGTATTATATCCATTCTTTATGGCGCATTCAATGCTTTAGCGCAGACCGATCTGAAGCGATTGATCGCTTATTCATCGGTATCCCATATGGGGTTTGTCTTATTGGGAATCGCATCCCTTACTGCGGAAGGTATTTCCGGAGCCGTTTTCCAGATGTTGAGCCACGGCTTTCTTTCGGCCGCCCTCTTCTTCCTGGTTGGAGTTCTTTACGACCGTGTCCATGATCGTTACATCTATAATTTCAGAGGGCTTGCCTCTTTGATGCCAAAATATACGGCCTACGTGGCCATTGCATTCTTTGCCTCCCTAGGATTGCCTGGGTTCTCGGCATTTATTGGGGAAGCATTTGTCATTATCGGAACGTTTAATGCAGAAAGTCTATCAACAGGAATTCCGCGTTGGATGGCGATATTTGGTTCCCTGGGTATCCTTTTGAGTGCGGCCTATTTCTTATGGACTCTTCAACGGATGTTCTTCGGGGAGACCCGACTAAAAGGTGGGGAAACTTGGGCTAACAGCCTTACTGACCTTTCCGTACGGGAGCAGATCATTCTTTTTCCAACCTTGGCATTGGCACTGCTATTGGGGGTTATGCCATCCTTGGTGTTTGGCCTATTGAACCAATCTGTCTTGAGCCTTTTGAATTTAGTTAATCCTTATTTATAATACTGTGATGGATTTTAGCTACCAAGTATCGGAAAATATAGATCATATCATTGCTTCTCTACCTTTATTCAAGGTGGAATTGGCGCTGGCATTCGGATTTCTATTGACGATTGCGGCTACCCTATTCTTAGATAAGACCTGGAAACAAAGCTCCTTTTATATCAGCATCATTACCTGCTTAGGGGCATTCTTGATCCTTCTATCCCAATACAACCTCCAAAGTTCAGGTTTCTATCAGATGTTGATCCTGGATAAGATGAGCTTTTTCGCTCGGTCCTTTATCCTTGTCAGTCTTCTGATCGCCTGCATCTATTCCCAACAATACTTCAAGGATAAGATCTTCAATAAACGAAAAGGAGATATCTACAGCATTTTATTGGCAGCAGGCATTGGTTTACATATCCTCACTATGACCAGCAATTGGTTAATGGCTTTTATAGCTATTGAGATGGTTTCGATCTCCTCTTATGTGCTGGTCGGTTATTTCTCTGAGAACAAGAAACAGGCAGAAGCTGCGATGAAATACGCCTTGTTTGGATCAGCCTGTGCGGCGGTGATGCTGTATGGCCTTTCTTTGGTCTACGGTTTTACAGGAGATCTTGATTTTTCAAGCCAACAACACATTCAAGGATTGATCGATGCGCCAAAAGTGATGGTCAGCATCGCCTTTCTGTTTGTATTCACCGGCATCGGATTCAAACTAAGTTTTGTTCCTTTTCACCTGTGGGCACCGGATGTTTATGAAGGCTCTCCTACCCCAGTAACGGCTTTTCTGTCTACCATTCCGAAGATTGCCGCTATTGTGCTGTTTGGCCGAATTGCCAGTGCCTGGATCAGTACCCAATTCTATTTCAGCGATCTTACGTTCTTGTTCATAGCAGTGGTGGCTATGGTGACCATGCTCATCGGAAATTTAATCGCCTTAAGGCAGCAGGATGTAAAAAGGATGATGGCCTACTCGTCGATCGGGCATACCGGATTTTTGCTGATGGCCATTATCGGCTATAGCAATGGACATCAGGATATCCTGTTATTCTATATCCTGGCTTACACCCTGATGAACTTAGCGATTTTTGCATTCATCAGCATATTGGAAAAACAAGAAGGAAGCACCTTGCTTTCCTCCTATACCGGATTGGGCAAAACTTATCCCATCCTATTCACCTGTTTTTCCTTCATCGGAATTTCCTTGGTAGGATTACCTCCTACCGCTGGATTTGTAGGGAAATTATTGGTGTTCAGCAGTATTTTCGAGTTGTACCAATCCTCCGAAGATTCCATCTTTTTAGCTCTATTGATCATCGGAGCCCTAACCTCGGTCATCTCCTTGTTCTATTACTTCAAGATCCCTTTATACGCGTTCTTAAGAAACTCCGCGTCATGGCAAGGAACACCCGCGTCATCGGAAGAAACCCCCGTGGCATCAGAAGAAATACCCGCGTCATTGCGAGGAGGTACGACGAAGCAATCTTCCCTTTCTTCCCCTTCTTCCCCTTCAACCGCTCCTTCCCCCTTCAATATCCTCTACCTTATCGGTATCCTACTCACCATCTTGGTCCTTTTATTAGGAATTTTCCCATCTCTTGCGCTAAATATCTTTAGCATCAACAGCTAAATGTTATATTTGTGTATGATTAGTGGAACAGCAAATAAAATCTTTCAGCAAGTAATTCAAGATTACCATGTACATGATCAGATCGACCATCCGATCAGCAATCCCTACGATAGCCAAACACTTGAGCACCTGCTTTATCTGAAATGCTGGATCGACACTGCGCAATGGCATATGGAAGATGTCGTTCGCAATCCAGATATCGATCCTCGCGAAGGATTGTATTGGAAGCGCCGCATTGACCGCCAAAATCAAGAAAGAACAGATACCGTCGAATACATCGACAGCTATTATTTGTCAAAGTTCAAAGATATCCAGCCATTAACAGACGCCAAGATCAATTCTGAAAGTCCGGCATGGGCAATAGATCGATTATCCATCCTCGCACTGAAAATATTCCACATGGAACAGGAAACCCTAAGAACAGATGTTTCCAATGCCCATATTCAAGCTTGTACAGAAAAACTTAACGTGCTATTGGAGCAGCGTAAAGATCTTTCCCAAAGCATCGATGAATTATTAAGCGACATTGAAAGCGGAAAAAAATACATGAAAGTCTATAAACAGATGAAAATGTACAATGATCCGAATCTTAATCCTGTTTTATACGGCACCCAAAAATAATCAAGCATGAAACGCGTCCTGGTGATGAGGTTTTCGGCAATGGGCGATGTCGCCATGGTTGCCTCTGTTTTGAAGGAATTTCAACAACAGCATCAGGATACGGAAATCATCATGGTATCCAGACCATTGTTCTCTGCCTTCTTTCAGGAAATCCCGCGCTTAACCTTTCATGCCATCCAACCGAAGGGCAGGCATAAAGGAGTCTTTGGGCTGTTGAGCCTTTTCAATGAATTGAAGAGTTACAAACCTTATGCAGTAGCCGATTTACATAATAACATCCGATCCAGGTTTTTGGATATGCTGTTTAAAGGAATCGGAAAACGGGTTGCCATTTTGGATAAAGGCAGGGCTGAAAAAAAAGCACTGACCCGTCCTGAAAACAAAATCAAAAAACAACTCCAACTCACTACAGAGCGCTATGCCGATGTCTTCCGAAACATTGGATTTCCGATATCGCTCAGCCATCAATTGGAAAAAGATTTTCGACTCATTCCTCCCGGCATGATGCCTATCCTGGCCGGAACCAAGAAAAAAATAGGCATATCCCCATTTGCCCAACACAGTTACAAGGTATTTCCTTTGGAAAAAATGGAAATAGTCGTGCAGCAACTGGCGGAAAAAGGCTATGAAGTCCTTTTATTCGGCGGAGGAGCAGAAGAACAGAAGATTACCGAAGCCTGGGCAAACAAATACCCAGGAGTACATTCTCTGGTCGGAAAATACAAACTGCAGCAAGAATTGGATATCATCTCCCACTTAGACCTCATGGTCAGTATGGATAGTTCGGGAATGCATATGGCATCCCTTGTTGGCACCCGCTGCATTTCTATTTGGGGAGCTACGCATCCTTTTGCAGGTTTTTTAGGCTTTGGGCAAACCATGGATGATTGTGTCCAAGTCGAACATCCCAACCGCCCAAGTTCTGTTTATGGCAATAAACCCTGCCCCTGCGATGGTATGGAAGCGATCGATTTAATTAGTCCAGAAATGCTATTGGAAAAAATAATATCTTTATAGCGCAATAGGGATTAATAAAGCTTATCAATCGGGATTAATGAAGCTTATCATAGGCTATGATGCCAAACGATATTTTTTGAACAGAACAGGTCTTGGAAATTACAGCCGAGATCTGATCCGTATTTTGGAAGACCATTATCCTGAAAATCGCTATATCAAATACAGCCCAAAGTTCGAAGGGTTCTGGTTCGGTTCTGAAGACTTTAACCAGACCAATAAACTACCCCAAGGATTTATCAACAATCTTTTTCCCAGCCTTTGGCGAAATAGACGCATTGTGGAAGATCTGAAACGCGACCAGGTCCAAGTATATCATGGTCTATCCGGAGAGATTCCTATTGGCCTCAAAGAAGCCAAGATCAAATCCGTAGTCACCATCCACGACCTGATCTTCCTTCGGTATCCCGAGCTTTATAAGCCATTGGATCGATGGATCTACCATCGTAAAGCGAAATATGCGATCGAACATGCAGACCGCATCATTGCTATCAGCGAACAGACCAAAAGAGATATCCTGCAATTCTACCAAGTCGATGAACAGAAGATCGAAGTGATCTATCAGGTCTGTCATCCGGCATTCAAGGAAACTATATCCGAGGATATTCAGAATAGGCTACGCCAAGAAAACAATTTACCTGAACGGTTTATCCTGAATGTGGGATCTATTGAGCCCCGTAAGAATGCCTTTCAGATCGTAAAAGCCATAGAGAATACGGGTATTCCGCTTCTCATTCTTGGCAAGGAAACTCCTTATGCTGATGAAATAAAAGCCTATATCAAAGAGAAGGGCATGGAAAAACAGGTCATTTTTCTAAAAGGTTTCACAATGGAAGAGCTGGCAGCGATTTACAGTATGGCAAGTATTTTTGTCTATCCATCCAAGTTCGAAGGATTTGGCATCCCCATTATTGAGGCGCTATATACCGGAACCCCAGTGATAACTAACCGATCCGGTGTATTCCCTGAAGCAGCTGGACCAGATTCCCTGTACATCAATCCGGAGAACATCCAAGAAATGAAGGAAAAAATAGTTGGTTTATGGAACAACCCTGAAAAAAGGCAAGAAATGAGCGAAAAAGGAAAACGCTATGTCCAACGCTTCAATGATGAAAAAATAGCAGCCCAAATCATGAACTGCTATAACACGCTTTAACTATCTTCTTTTACAACGGTAATCCGTTTCTGCAATTTCTTCCAATGGTTTTTACGATCTCTATAGATCAATAATTTTCCCAATTTGTATTTGAACTGCATGAGGCCTTTATAATCAGGCTCCACCACGCGATAGGCTACGGAAGGATTTTCCTTAATTTCATCTTGTATGGCGCGGGTATAAACAGATGGACCAGTCGTTTTATGCACATCATGCGGATAGGTTTTCTGTTCGATGTTCTCCACGGCATAATCCAAGGTCCTTTTCAGGAAGGGATGTCCCTTATCAAAGACCAATGCCCATTGGGCAAAGTATTCTGGATGGTTTTTCTCCGGACTGATTACCGCGACATCGCTCGCTTGAAGATGTTTGTTTAAAGACACCAATAAATCAGAATCCAGATCCAGATAAACTCCACCATTTATATACAATACCGCATAGCGAAAGAAATCGGCTTTGGCAGCCCCTATCTGCAGTCGGCTATAAGCCTTATACACCCTTTCTTCAAAATTCTCCTGGATAAACCGATCAACCGCTGCATCATCAAAAAACACATAAGCGTAGTCTGGATTCTTCTGCCTGAAAATCCAGATGTAGAATTTGGTCAACCAAGGAATATCCTTGCTTTTGAACGTTTGGTATATGGTTTTTGGAATTGCCATCAGAATATTTTTAACAAAGGTTTGTGCTTCAAAGATAATAAAATCTGAGCTCCCTTTAGGTTTTTTGATGGTCCTTAACCACCATATCCATAAAGTCTTCCCACTGCGCGATTACAAGGGAGTCCTTATACGCTTTCATCTGCTCATGAGCCTCTTTTCCTAACCTATCACGAAGCTGCCTATCCCCCATCAACATACCTAAATAAGCTTTGAATTCCTGCCCATCTGCTGCTAGAAAACCCGATTTTTCATGCTGAATTAATTCGTTCACACCAGAGCAGTCTTTTAAGCCGATAGCAGGTAATCCAACAGTCATTGCCTCGCCAAGCGCTAAGCCAAAGCCTTCGTATTTACTCGGAAAAACAAAAATATCCGCCTCTTGAAGCTTTTCCATAGGTTTGTCGGTAAATCCTGCCAAAAACACCCTATCCTTTAATTTCAAGGAAGCTATCCTTTCCTCCAAATATGCTTTATCTACACCCTCTCCCCATAACCATAAATCCCAGTTCGGGAATTGTTCAGCCAATTCCGAAAATGCTTGGATAGCCAATTCCTGTTGTTTTCCGGCATTGATCAAGGATCCGATATGGACGATCCTATAGCGCTCTTTGGTCTTAAGATGGTCAACGATTTCCAGGTCATCCATCTGTGGAATGGGATTTGGAATCGCTCTCGCCAACCCTTTAAAATTATCCGGCAGGAAAGCTTTATAATTATCAAAAAACACCTGAACCGCATCCAGTTTTGAATAACTTTCCTTCAGGAGCTTCATCTCCTGTTCGCTTCGGTACCATAAAATATCGGTATAATCATAATCTGGCCTTCCATGTACGGTATTGATGATCGGAAATGCTACAGCATCCGAATATGTTATCTCCAATAAAGTAGCAATGGACATGCTGAGGATAATATCGGGCTTTTCTTGTTCGAAAAAGGGTTTCCATACCTTAGATCTGCTCTGCAGGTTATGCAAAAACACCTCATCCCTATTTTTCAACCCGCGCTTGCGCATTAGAGAAGCATTTCGCCATTTTTGGCCCTTCTTCTTCGCCTTAAAATAAATCCAACGGAAAGGATTTCGGCCTTTATAAGTATAAGGTTGTTCCAGTTCAATGGTATCCATACCTTCATGAAAAAGATTGACAAGCCTAACTTTCTGATCCAAAGAGAAAATAGGTTTTCCATCCTTTGGATCATTCGTGGCAATAACGACCTCATGTCCTAGTTTCGAGAAACTATTCGCATAAAAGCTGGCCATCTTTTCAGTTCCACCCTGACTGTTCAAAAAGCCTTGGTTTTGTAGGATCAGAATTTTCATCAATCGTATTTCTTCTTCATCTTAGCCCGAAAACTTTTCTTCCATTTTCGGCTGGGTAACAGTTTACTGACTAAATATAAAGCTTTTACTTTAGCTCTGTTCTTTAATTTTCTTGCTTGATACCAAGCATCAAATTCTTCTGCTGATCGCGCTTGTAAAAAACCGATAAATGCTGCTGAAAGTACGTTCCTATCTCTGTCTGTTAGTCTTGGGAGCACTTTACTATCCATAAAGTCCCGGATCGTTTGGAAAAGATGCTGTTTTTGTTCTTGCTGAAAGGGCATGGCCATATATCTGAACTCAAATGGCTCATGTTCGATAAATCGAGCCAGATGAAGGGCTTTTTTATCCCAAAGATTATAGCGTTCATAAAATTCCTCCAATTCCTTCAACCAGATGGGGATTACTTGGAGGACTTTATCAGTCTGTTTTTTTATTTGAGAAGTATTCTGGCCTTCATGCTCCCGGTAAAAATAGGTCGTGTTCAGGTTTATCCCTATTTTATCGGTCAATGCCAATAGTTCATGAGAGAACACACCATCCTCCCCTGGCTGAATACCTTTTAGAAATTGAACATCCGGATGCAGGTCTAAAAAGGATTTTTTCATAAAAAGTGCACAGGTTTGAAGAGCCATTACCTGAGGAAATCTATCCAAAAAATAAGCTCCACAAACTAGCAGATCGAACTTCTTTTCAGTAGCCATTGCATAGCTGGACGACAAAAACCCTTGACCAAGGATATCATCTGAATCCAGAAAATAGAGATATTCCCCTTTCGCCATAGCCATTCCTTTATTCCTGGCAACAGAAACCCCTTGGTTTTCCTGTTCCATATAAATTACTCTACGGTCTTTTGCTTGGTACTCTTTGGCTACAACTGCAGATTGATCAGTACTTCCATCATTGACGATAATGATTTCGATTTCGGTCAGGTCCTGTGCTAGAACGCTTTCAACAGCTTCCCCCAAAAATTTTTGTCGGTTAAAAACCGGTATAACAACAGAAACTTTGATATTCTTATAGTTCTCCTTCATGCAATTCCCTTCTAAAAAGCGTCTTCAATTTTTTCGGTATCTACTTTAATTTTGGCAAACTTAAATTGACCAACCTTTGAGCCTAAAATCAATCCAAATTCTATATGATGGTTATTTTTATCCATGGCAAAAATTGTAGAACGGTAGGCTCTCTCCTTCACGATAGGCGCGCCTTCAACCAAAAAATTAATTCCATCTTTGGAATATGCCAAGTATAAAAGATCCGAAGTGTATTTTTTGACATCCCCCACTGCCAATAACATAAAATAATACCCATCCTGATAAGTAACGTCCAAATGCCATACCGAATTGTTGGGATTTAATGTTAGCCATGGCTCATTCAAGAAGTTTACAGCCTTACTAGCCCTGTAGTTACTGAAATCCAATCCATTTAATGAGGATCTGTTGATTACCAATGTCAAATCATCAGATTTAAATCTATTCTGTGTTTTGTTGAACTCTACTTCATAGCTTTTAATATTTCCATCGACGTCTACAAAGGAAGGCGAAAGAATGTGATTATCTTTAGAAGTAGCAGGTGCATTGCTCGTATAAATAACTTCTAAAGGTTCCCAATTAATCCCATCCACTGAGGTTTGCCTCACAATAGTTCGAAGCGCATTCTCCATTAATTTATGGCGATTATTTTGGTTATTTACCCCTCTTTTTTTCAAGGCTGTAGCTTTGATAAAACTTCCCCTGTAATAAAGTTCGAAACGGTTGTTCCTAAACATCCAATCGACATCCGACCAGAACCCCTGCACCAATTCCCCTTTTTTCTCCAAAAAGCTCTCTTTAAAGGATGCTGTTTTTTGGATAGGATTGGAAATTCCTTCCGGCTCTACCCAATTGATACCATCATTGGAAACTACCACAGTCGGGTTTTCATAGCGCCTGGCATAGAAATCATAGCCCACACTTCCAAAATAGGGTGTGAAAACCATCCAAAATTTATAGCCTCGAAATCCGTTTGGAAAATATTGAACATCGGGATGGCAATAACCATCTTGAAAAAAGCCCAGATCCCTTAAAAATTGGCTAGTATGCAAGCCTGGATAATTTCCATTGGCAATCGTCTGGATTTGAACCAGGATAGGTTGAACTAAAAAATCATCTTTAAGGGAATTCACTTTTCTAAATCCAGCCTTCTTCTCTTCCAAAGGCTCCAATTCTTCCAAAGTTTGCTTACATCCGCTCCATAAGAAAACTATAGATGCCAAAAGGATAAAATGCTTCCAATACATTGGTTTGTAAATAATTATTGTCAGTTTTTCGATGGAACGAAAAATCCGTGGGCAAAGCTACTGAGTATTTATCAAAATTTGTATTTATCATTTCTTTTTACAGACAATCTTTAACAATTTCCTAATCTTAAAAGCGTTTATAATAATTATATTGTATGCTTTAACAACAGAAAAGAGGATATGAAAAAAGTATATTTAGTGCGTCATGCCAAAGCAGAGGAACATGGATTTGCCAAGAGTGACTTTTATAGGGATCTACAGGATAAAGGTAGAGAGCGTGCGAACAGGATTGCACAAGAATTGGCGGACAAGCTAACGGTTGACGAAAATACCTTGGTCATTTCTTCTGCAGCCAATAGAGCATTTCAAACGGCAGAGATTTTCTGCCCGATCATTGGTTATCCCATTCAGGATATCCAAACTACGGAGAAGATCTACGAGGCGCATTTAATGGAAATACTTCAAGTGATCAATGATGTCGATGATCAATACGATCAGGTATTGGTATTCGGTCATAACCCAGGCTTATCCAACCTATGCAATTACCTGAGCCATTCGGAGGTCGAATTGGCAACTTCCAATGTCGCTGTTCTCCAACTGGAGGAAGGAATCAACTTCTCCATGCTTGCTGGCGGCACCGCATCGCTCATCGAATTTTTAAAGTAAAATTTTTACCTTAGTAAGGTATGGGAAACAAATTACAGGCAGAACACTCCCCTTATTTAAAACAACATGCACATAATCCGGTGCATTGGTATCCTTGGGGAGAAGAAGCGCTCCAAAAGGCAAAATCAGAAAACAAGTTGATCATCGTGAGCATAGGCTATTCCGCCTGCCACTGGTGTCATGTGATGGAACGGGAAAGTTTCGAGAATGAAGCGATCGCTGAGACCATGAACAAGTTCTTTGTCTCCATAAAGATTGATAGAGAAGAAAGACCAGATATCGACCAGATCTATATGATCGCGGTTCAGTTGATGACCAATGCCGGTGGATGGCCGTTGAACTGCATCTGTCTACCCGACGGTAGACCAATCTACGGAGGGACCTATTTTAAACCTCATGATTGGCAACAGGTCTTGCTTCAGATTGCCCAGATGTGGGAAGAAAAACCAGAGGTAGCCTTGGATTATGCGAACCGATTGACGGAAGGCATTCAAAATGCTGAAAAGCTTCCTATACAGGAAATTCCAGAACAATATACATTCGAAGATATCAAACAGGTGGTCGAACCTTGGAAAAACCATTTTGATGATCAAGACGGCGGTTATCGAAGGGCGCCAAAATTCCCTTTGCCCAATAACTGGTTGTTCTTTTTGCGTTATGGGCATTTGGCAAAGGACCAAGCTGTTTTGGATCACGTGCATTTTACGCTTAAAAAGATGGCCAATGGCGGGATCTACGATCAGATAGCAGGTGGTTTTGCCCGTTATTCCGTGGATGGACAATGGCATGTACCCCATTTCGAGAAAATGCTATATGACAATGCCCAGCTGATCAGCCTTTACAGTGAGGCTTACCAGGAAAGGCCCATGCCGCTCTATAAAACCTTGGTCGAAGAGACCATCAATTGGGCGGTGAGGGAAATGCTGGATGCCAACGGCGGATTCTACAGTGCCCTGGATGCGGATAGCGAAGGGGTGGAAGGTAAATTCTATACCTTTGATTACGATGAATTTGATATCCTAGGTGCCGATGCGGAGTTGGCAAGACAATATTACAATATCGTTAAAAGTGGGAATTGGACGGAAGAACAGACCAATATCCCATTTGTAAGACCAGATGATGAGGATCTTATCCGTGAAGTAGGATTTGAGACCGCACAATGGGATGAATACTTGGGCGAGCTCAAGAAAAAACTGCTGGAATATCGGAGCAATCGGGTCAGACCTGGTTTGGACCACAAGCAATTGACTACTTGGAATGCCCTGATGTTAAAAGGACTTTTAGATGCCTACCGTGTATTTAATAAGGAAAAATATTTAAGCCTAGCCTTGGATACCGCCAAATTCCTGGAGCAATATGCCATGCATGATGGCGAAATGCTTCATCAGCCAGCCGATCAGAACAGGGCAATCCCAGGATTTCTGGACGATTATGCCTTTACGATAGAGGCTTTCATAGCGCTATATGAAACCACCTTTGAGGAAGAATGGTTAGAAAAAGCAAAAAACCTCATGGATAAGGCCATATCTTTCTTCTTCGATGCCAGTCAGGGAACTTTTTACTATACCGGCAACCAAGCAGAAGAATTGATTGCCCGTAAAAGCGAGATCATGGACAATGTTATTCCTGCCTCTACTTCAACGATCGTTCGCCAACTGTTCAAATTGGCACTTTTATTTAATAATAATGTTTACCAAAGCATCGCGGAACAGGTATTTGCGAATGTCTATCCACATATTAAATCTTATGGATCGGCCTATTCCAATTGGGCGATCCAGTTATTGGAACTGCACTATGGTGTCTGGGAAGTGGCACTGACCGGATCGGACGCCCTCGAATGGCGGAAAGAACTCGACGAGCATTATATTCCGAATAAAATTACCCTTGGGGGAACAAAAAGTAAACTTCCTTTGTTAGAGCATAAAGAAGGTTTGGATTCAAAAGCCTACCTTTGTCAACGAAAAACTTGCAGTCTACCTCAATCGTCGATTGCAGATATCATAGAACTTATAAATAATAAACAGGGATAAGATCCCATAAATCAATTAGAATGGCAGTAGAAAACAACAACGTAGTTACGTTAAACTATGTTCTTCATACAATTGAAGAGAATGGTGAAAAAACATTTGTGGAGCAGACAACCACGGAAAACCCGTTAACTTTCTTATATGGTGTTGGTATGATGCTTCCAAAATTTGAAGAGAATATTGCCGGATTGAACGCAGGTGATAAATTATCCTTCGAATTAGAAGCAGCAGATGCATACGGTGAGCGTGATGATCGTGCAATGGCACAATTACCAGCAGATATGTTCCAAGAAATCGGTCTTCCTCCAGTTGGAGAGGTTATTCCTTTGCAGGACAACCAAGGAAATCAATTCCGTGCAGTAGTGGTAGAAGTTACTCCTGAAGCTGTAGTTGCAGATTTGAACCACCCAATGGCTGGAAAAAAATTGAATTTTGACATTGAAATCCTGGATACCAGAGAAGCTACTCCAGAGGAATTATCCCACGGACATGCACATGGTGCTGACGGAACTGAAGGTCACGAATAAAAATTAGATTTTAATCTAAAAGCTATATAAAACGGTTGTAAGGCAAATGCTTTACAACCGTTTTTTTTCGATTTAAAGACTTAGTGCAAGTGAGGTCTAAGTGTAGTGTAAGTGAGTTGTAAGTGCTAAAAGGTACTTACAACTCACTTACACTACACTTACATTATGCTTACACCTAGAAGCATTTGCGTTTTATCTTTCTGTATCCGCTTCTACTTTTTTTTAATATTTTTAAAGAACCAAATTTAAATCCATGAGAAACCACCGATACCTTATGTTATTCCTTTTATTTTTTCCAGCGTTTTTGTTTGCCCAACATAAAGGAACTCGAGTGGATAAAAAAGACCTTCCCAATGTGATCTTGATCTTCATGGATGATATGGGCTACGGCGACCTGGGCGTAACGGGAGCATTGGATTACCAAACCCCCATATTGGATCAGATGGCCAATCATGGCATTCGTTTCACGAATTTCCTGGTTCCTCAAGCGGTATGTTCGGCTTCTCGCGCTGCTTTATTGACCGGCAATTATCCAAATCGGATGGGAGTGCATGGGGCGTATATGCCCAATGCGAAAGCAGGTTTGAAATCCTCAGAAATAACCATCGCTGAAATGCTCAAGAGCAAAGGCTATCATACGTATATGGTCGGTAAATGGCATCTTGGTAATGAACCAGAATTCCTTCCTACAAAACAAGGATTCGATGGATATGTGGGTCTACCCTATTCTAATGATATGTGGCCGGTGGAATTTGATGGTTCCCCAGCCAAAAAAGGCGGTCGAGTTGCGCATTATCCGAAATTACCACTTCTACAGAGTAAGGTTGGTCAGGAAATTCCGGATACCATCGGCATCATCAAGGATTTAAAAGATCAGGCAACCCTTACCCAACGGTATACCAAGGAAGCGGTTGATTACATCAAAAAGCATAAAAAGGATCGTTTTTTCTTATATCTAGCGCATAATATGACCCATGCGCCGATTGCTACTTCAGAAAAATTTATAGGTAAGACAAAACAGGGACTGTATGGAGATGTGATGGCGGAAATTGATTGGTCGATGGGTACTATCCTACAAGCATTGAAGGATGCCAAGATCGAGGACAATACCATCGTGATATTTACCAGTGATAATGGTCCTTGGTTGAATTTTGGAAATCAAAATGGTTCTTCCGGTGGATTCCGGGAGGGAAAAGGTACGAGCTGGGAAGGTGGACAACGAGTGCCATGTATAATCCAATGGCCAAAGATAATCAAGCAAGGAAGGATTGAGAATAACCTCAGCAGCAGTATGGATATCTTTGCCACTTTAGCGGATATTGTAAATTATCAAGAACATCCTTTTCAGATAGATGGACTCAGCTTTTTGCCCAATCTGAAAGATGCGGAGGCCAAACCCCATCGGGATAGGATGTATTATTATTACAACAAGAATGATCTGGAGGCTGTCCGGTTGGAGAATTGGAAGTTGGTATTCCCGCATCGCTATCGCTCTTACGAGGATATCTTGCCGGGGAATGATGGAAATGGCGGAAAATACAATAGTAAAACGGTGGATAGTTTAATGCTTTTCGATTTGCGTAGGGATCCAGCAGAAAGGTATAATGTGATCGAGCAACATCCTGATGTAAAAGAAAAATTGTTACAGATGGCAGAAGAGGCTAGAGCTGATCTGGGTGATAATTTAACCAACAGAAAGGGAGCGAATAGAAGAGATTAAAATTGTGCTTTAACAATTTGATAATAGTGCATTTGTAATCAGCTAATCGATTTTTCTTAGCATTGAATAAGATTTATTTAGGTCGAATCAGAAAAAATCGCACTAATATTAGCTTCATTTATGATGAAAACAAATTCATTTTATTCTTGCCATAAAAATCCTCAATCTAAAGTTTCTAAGGTTCTTTATACTTCGATATTTTTAATATTCTTTACTTTTTTTGGTTTACCACAGCTAACTTTTGCAAATGAACAAGACTCATTAAAGAACTGGACTTACATATGCCATTCAAAAAATTTGCTTTTTAATTCTATAGACACTATTTATCAATTCGATTCTTATGTAATCAGGTTTCCTAATAAGACTATATTCCAGCAAGATGTAACTGTAGCTGAAGAATTAGATATCATTAAGGATACCATTTTTCAAAAATTATGGAGAATTGAAGTCATTGACACCGCAAAAAATAGCTTGTATGTTTATACCGCTGATTTAATCAACCCAAAACTATCAGAAAAAAAAGCTTTAGACTACTCAAAATTGGTTGATTTTAATATTTTCCAATTGAAAAATTTACCAGAAAAAATCAAGTCAAAAAATCTCAAGTTGGGATTTATCAAAGAAAAGATTTATAACGACAAAAAATGTATAGAAATCCAATTTAAATCCCAAGAGGAAATCTATAATTTAGTTATAGATCCATCTATTCAAACTCCATTTAACCTTGAATTTGATTTGGATGAAAAGAACGAAATTCAGGGAGCATTGGTTGAAATAAAATTTAGTGAAGAAAATAAAGAAAAATTTGTCAATAATTTTTTTTACAAAAACAGCATTTCTATGGAAAAGACTTTATTTATCAAAAAATTATTAAAGTTAATTTAGTTATAGCTTCGTAGCTCTAAGCATTTCTCTTTTGCCGGGGGCACCTGCTGCCTTTTCTATACTGAACCCTAAAGCTTTCATGGCTCTTTTTAGATTTCCGGTAATGGCGTAAGTTACAAAGACACCACCTGGGTTCAGGAACTGAACCACATGAGACAATGTTTCCGCGGTCCACATCTCCGGCTGATGGATTTCGGCAAAAGCATCGAAATAAATCACATCAAACTTTTGATCGGTCTGAAAATCCATCACTTTTTGAACCGCAATTTTTAGAAGAATATGTTCGGTAATTGGCGTTTTACCCTGTTGCGCAGTTTCGTATTCTTGGGTAAACGCAGTCCAAAGTTCATTTGCTATATAACTATCATAACCGGACTGAATCAAGAGATCCTTTTCCAAGGGATAGGCCTCAATACCCACATAATCCAAGCCCACCTTATTTTTCATCGCCCAATTCGCACTAAGCAAAAAATTCAAACCTGTTCCAAATCCGATCTCCAGAATGGCAGCAGCCTGTTTATTTTCCTTTTCCAACCAATATTGAAGGCCGGTCTTTAAGAAAACATGGATGCTTTCCTGATAGGCACCATGCTTGGAATGGTAGTGCTCGCCCACTTCTGCATGATATAATGTTTTGGATCCATCGCCGGTATTTACAAATTCCATGTTGCTTATTTTTTGCAAATCTACAAGATTCTCAAAAAAACAATTAATTTAGCCTTAACAAATTACTTAAATGAACAACCTTTTAAAAAATTACGGAAGTATCATCCTACTTTTGTTAGGGATAAGCATCGGTAGTCTTATTGGGCTATTTGCGCCACAATTGGTTGATATCCTGAAACCTATCGGAGATATCTTTCTGAACTTATTGTTCGTTTCTGTAATCCCCTTATTGTTTTTTGCGATTTCTTCATCAATTGCCAATATTGAAGACAGCAAGAAATTGGGACATACCATCGTCATCATGACCATCGTGTTTGTTTTGACCATCGTTATTGCCGCTGTAGCTACCATTGCTGGTTTATGGGCCTTTCCAGTTACAGCGATCAGAGATGCTTCAGCTGTGTTGGAACCCATTACTGGGAATGCCAATGAAACCTGGGGTGACCGCATCGTACGGTTCTTAACCGTGGATGAATTTGCAAATCTTCTATCCCGTAAAAGTATATTAGCCTTTGTGATCTTCGCCCTACTGGTAGGCGTGGCCACCCGAAAATCGGGAGAAGCAGGAAGGCAGTTCACCGCGTTTCTGAATGCGGGTAATAAAGTCATGGAAAACCTATTGACCTTAATCATGAAAGTTGGGCCCATTGGTTTGGGAGCTTATTTTGCCTACCAGGTCAAAACATTGGGACCGGATCTGTTCGGATTCTATGCCAAACCACTAGGCTTTTATTATGGCTTTGGATTGGTGTTTTTTATCCTGGCCTTTAGTTTTTATGCCTTTGTATCACGTGGAACAAAGGGTGTAGGTTCCTATTGGAAACATAATATCTCGCCATCGTTAACAGCATTGAGTACCTGTAGCAGCTTGGCAACATTGCCTGCCAACCTATTGGCGGCCAATAAAATGGGTATCCCGAAGGAAATCGCCAGTATTGTGGTGCCTATCGGAAATACCTTATATAAAAATGGGTCGGCAATCTCTTCCATTTTGAAGATCTATGTAGCCTTTTCTATTTTAGGATGGAACTTTTTTGAACCTGCGACCTTGATCACCGCTGTGGGAATAACCGTATTGGTATCGATGGTTGCTGGCGGAATTCCGAATGGCGGTTTTATCGGGGAAATGTTGATGATCTCCATCTATGGCATCCCGAATGAGGCTGTTCCAGCAATTTTGATCATCGGTGCCTTGGTGGACCCTTTAGCAACAGTATTGAATGCGACAGGTGATACCGTGGCGGGTATGCTGGTGACCAAGTTTTCGGGGGAAAAATTTGAAGAAGACAGCTTGGAAGCCTAGATTAGAACAATTCTAAATAACTGCAAAAATTTGCTATTTTCATTCCTTAGCTTCCTATTTCGTAAATTTGCAGTTGGATAATAGTTTATTGTAGAAAATGAAGAAAAGTTCAATCATTTTAATTGGAATTATTGCGATCGCGATTGCGATGATTTTGGTCATTTACACCGATTCCAGCACTTATTCTACCTTTAGCGAAGCAAAGGAAAAACAGACAGAATTGTACGTGGTTGGGGTGTTAAATAAAGACAAGGAGTTGATGTACGATCCGGTAAAGGATGCCAATCACTTCTCTTTTTATATGTATGATAACGACAGCACGGAATGCCAGGTGGTATTCAATGGTTCCAAACCGCAGGATATCGAGCGTTCGGAGCAGATCGTATTGACTGGCAAAATGGAAGGTAATACGTTCCATGCGAGTAAAATCTTGATGAAATGTCCTTCGAAATACAATCAAGATCAAATGGAGGTTATCGAAACGACAGCGGAACCTAAAACAGCATTCGTTAACTAAGCGATCCCCAATAACAGCAATCGTAAATAAATCAGTCATAACAACACATGGACGTTAAATTCGTAGGAGAAAATCTGCTACCAGGACAGATCGGGCAATTCTTTGTCATCCTTTCCTTTGGTGCAGCTCTATTTTCCCTTATATCCTATTTCTTTGCCGCTAAAAACCCTGAAGAGACTTCATGGAAAAAATTAGGGCGAATCGGCTTCTGGCTAAATGCCCTTTCCATATTTGTGATTGGAGCAACCCTTTTCTACATCATTTACAATCATTTATTCGAATATCATTACGCCTGGGCACATTCATCCACTACCCTGCCTACCCACTATATCATTTCGGCATTCTGGGAAGGTCAAGAAGGTAGTTTTTGGTTATGGATGTTCTGGCAGGTGATCCTGGGTATCGTTTTGGTCTTTAAATCCAAATCCTGGGAAGCGCCGGTAATGACCTTTGTCATGCTCTGCCAGTTGTTTTTATCCTCCATGCTTATTGGTGTGGAAATATTCGGCAGCAGGATCGGTAGTTCGCCTTTTATTCTGTTGCGCGAAGCCATGACCTGGCCTATTCTGAGCGACCCTAACTACTTGAGCATGATCAAGGATGGTCGCGGACTTAACCCTTTACTACAAAACTATTGGATGGTCATCCACCCGCCTACCCTTTTCTTGGGTTTTGCGTCGATGATCGTTCCTTTTGCCTATGCTGCAGCTGGTTTATGGCAAAAAAGATATAAAGAATGGATCAACCCGGGGTTGCCTTGGGCATTATTTGCCGTGATGATCCTGGGAGCCGGAATCATTATGGGTTCTTTCTGGGCTTATGAAGCCTTGAACTTTGGTGGTTTCTGGGCTTGGGATCCGGTAGAAAACGTTTCTATCATTCCTTGGTTCACGCTGATTGCCGCGGTCCATGTAATGATCGCGTTCAAGAATTCTGGCCATGCTTATTTTACCTCTGCATTTCTATGTCTGATCAGTTTTGTATTGGTAATTTATGCCTCCTATTTGACGAGAAGTGGAATCCTTGGTGAAACCTCGGTACACTCCTTCACCAGTTTAGGGATGTCTGGCCAATTGATCATCTTCAACCTGACTTTCCTGGGCTTAATGATCTTCTTCTTGGTAACCCGCAAAAAAGGAATGCCGAGCACACAGAAAGAGGAAGAAATCTATTCCAGAGAGTTCTGGTTGTTCATCGGTGCCTTGGTGCTTACAGTTGCCTGTGTTCAGATGATCGCCACGACCTCCATTCCGGTATTCAATGCTTTGTTCGGTACCAAAGTAGCGCCTCCAATCGATCCTATCCCGCATTATAACAAATGGCAAGGGGCATTTGCGGTAGTGGTGATGCTTTTGACTGCCTTTACCCAATTCCTGAAATACAAACGTTCGGACTCGAAAAAATTCTGGGCAGCCACCCTGGCTTCCTTTGTTTTCGCGATCCTGATATCTGCGGTGATCATCTATTTTACCCATGTATATACCAATGTGATGTATATCCTGATTACTTTCTCTGCAGTTTTCTGTATCCTGGCAAACCTAAGGATCTTGGGCGATGCCTTTAAAGGAAAATGGAGATTGGCCGGATCTGCGGTATCACACATCGGATTTGGATTGTTATTGATCGGTGCCCTTATTGCGGCAGCGACCAATGAGGTGATCTCGGTGAACCAGGAAAACTACATCGCGGTAGCAGGTTTCGATAAAGTAGAAAAACCAGGCGAAAACCTGTTCCTGACCGAAGGCGAGCCTGTACAGATGGGCGAATACAAAATTACCTACGTGGGAGATTCTGTAGCTGCTCCAAATGTGTTCTACAAGATCAAGTATGAAAAGATCGATGAGGAAACCGGGCAGATGTTGGAATCCTTTATCCTAACACCATTTGCCCAGAACAACCCGCAAATGGGTGGATTGATCGGTACTCCAGGTACCAAACACTTCCTGACCCATGATATCTATACCTTGATCACGGCTGCAGCATCGGATTCGCAGGCGGCTGCCACTCCGAAGCAAGAAGGCGAAGGAACCAATTTAGAAGAATACGATGAACCGGCGACCTATAAGGTGGCGGTTGGAGATACCTTACGTTACAGAAATGGTTACTATGTGATTGAAAGCCTAGACCATAATGCAACGGTAGAGAACATGTCCAAGGGCGAGAATGACCTGATGGTCAAAATGAAGATCAAAGTGGTTTCTGCAGAAGGAAAAGAATATCCGGTAGAACCAGTTTTTGTACTGAAAAACAACAATTACTTCGATTTCCCGAAAACGGTGGAAGAGCAAGGATTAATGTTCCGGTTTACGAAGGTATTGCCGGCTGATAAAAAGTTGGAATTAATGGCCTACCAAAAACCATTGCCTCAGAAAAAATGGGTGGTATTCAAAGCCATCAAATTCCCATATATTAATTTCTTCTGGTGTGGTACCATCGTCATGACCATTGGATTCTGTATGGCGATCTATCGCCGTGTTAAGGACGGAAGAAACAAACAAAACCGCGAGGAACTGGTGTCATGAAAATCGTTCTGATAGGCAGCGGAAATATAGCAACCCATTTGGGGAAAGCCATTGTTGCTACAGGACATCATGAAATCATGCAAGTATACAGTAGAACATTAGCCAATGCTGCCGCATTGGCTAATGTGTTATCTGCCCAGGCAATTTCAGATTTTTCGGAGATTAGTAAAGATGCCGATCTTTATCTGTTGGCCGTTAGTGATTCGGCCATTCCTGAGATCGTTGAGCAGCTTAGCCCGGCATGGAGCGGTGTTTTCGTACATTGTTCGGGTGCTACGGATATGCAGGTCTTGCATACCTTGAAAAGATATGGCGTGATCTATCCGGTGCAGAGTTTTTCAAAAGAAGTAGACCTTGACCTTTCTGCTGTACCCTTCGGAATAGAAGGATCAACAGCCGAAATACAGCAGCAATTAATGGATTTTGTTACAGAAATATCTGCTGAGGTATTTCCTTGCAGCAGCGAACAGCGCTTGGCAATCCACGTTTCGGCGGTCTTTGCGAACAACTTTTCCAATGCCTTATTTCAGGTGGCCTATGAGCTTTTAGCAAGCCATCAATTACCTTTCGATCTGATTCGTCCCATCATATCAGAAACCGCTACGAAGGTCCAAAATCACCTTCCTGAGCAGGTTCAGACGGGCCCTGCCATTCGAAATGACAAAACTACGATGCAGAAGCATTTGCAGTTTATCAGTAGCAATCCTGATTGGCAACTTATTTACCAAAAAATATCCGACCTTATTACAAAAACAAGAGCGAAGGACGGAGAAAATTAATAATTCACTAAATCTTCTCGGACGGGATTAATTCTTTTTTTATCAGCAAGTAAATCCTAATTTTGCATCTTAATTAAAGAATTAAAATAAGCAAAATTATAAGCATCATGCCTGTAAGAAATCTCATTCTCGGTATCATGATCGTCATCAATTTGATTATCATCTCTTTTGGTCTAATCTTTACACCAAGATGGTTCTGGTTGTTACTGATCCCAATGCCTTTATTGATCGTCGCGGTATATCACAGCTTTCAAACAAGCCACGCGATTTTGCGCAATTACCCGTTGGTTGGTTATTTCCGTTATTTCTTGGAGTCTATCCGTCCGGAATTACGTCAGTATTTCTGGGAATCGGATACCGATGGTCGTCCATTCAACAGACGCCAAAGAAGTATCGTTTACCAACGTGCGAAGAACCAACGTGAAACCGTTGCTTTCGGTATGCAGACCGACCCACAAACCATCGGAAACGAATGGGCAGCGCACAGTATCTTCCCGGTACATATCGATGACCATAACCTTCGTACCATGGTGGGGAACAGTGCCTGTAAACAACCATATAGTTTAAGTGTATTCAACATCTCAGCGATGAGTTACGGTGCGTTGAGCCGCACGGCCATCACCGCTTTAAATAAGGGTGCTGCCCTACAGAATTTTGCCCATAATACCGGCGAAGGGGGTATCAGCCAATACCACATCAGTGGTGGGGATCTAATCTGGCAAGTAGGTACAGGTTATTTCGGATGTAGGGATGAAAATGGTTATTTTGAACCAAACCTATTCCGCGAAAAATCTACCCGTCCATATGTGAAGATGATCGAATTGAAGCTTTCTCAAGGTGCAAAACCTGGTCATGGAGGTATTCTTCCTGCGGCTAAGAACACCCCAGAGGTTGCTGCTATTCGTCACGTAGTACCTGGAACGGATGTAATGTCGCCTCCTGCGCACTCCGCATTCAATTCTGCCGTAGGCATGATGAACTTCATCCAACAATTACGTGATCTATCGGATGGTAAACCGGTTGGTTTCAAACTATGTATCGGAGATAAACAGGAGTTTATTGATATCTGTCAGGCGATGCAAGAAACGCAGATCATGCCAGACTTTATCTCGGTGGATGGCTCGGAGGGTGGTACCGGTGCGGCACCATTGGAGTTTACCGATAACTTAGGTATGCCATTGTATGATGCATTAGCCTTTGTAACCACGACCTTGATCAACTTTGGATTGAAGAAACACATCAAGATCATTGTATCCAGCCGTATCGTTACGGGGTTTGATATCCTGAAAGTTATTGCTTTGGGTGCTGATGCTTGTTACTCAGCGCGTGGAATGATGTTCGCATTGGGATGTATCCAAGCCCTGAAATGTAATGAGGACGTTTGTCCGGTTGGGGTGGCAACACAACAGCCTCACCTTTACAAAGGATTGAACGTGGATGATAAATATGTACGTGTTGCCCAATTCCATAGAAACACCCTACGCGCAACTGTAGAGATCATGGAAGCATGTGGTTTCAAAACATTGGAGGATGTTTCTGCAGAGAAGTTCTTCCGTAAAGTGGATAACCAGACGACTTTGAGTTTCCAGGATATTTACTTTAAATCTACCGGAAAATTAGTGAATAGCCGTAGCGACTTCGCTCCGGAAGTATTCGACTAACATCATATTGCTGATTACTTCAGATTGTTAAAAACTATCTCTAAGAGTTCTTGAGCCTGTTGCATCGATTTCTTATCGACACCAGACATCGCCTCAGAGATAGTTTTTTCTGCTTGTAGCATACACTTATCTTTGATCTTATGGCCCAATGCAGTTAAATAAATCTGGTTGGTCCGCTTATCTCCACTGCTGTTCACCCTTACCAGGATCTTCTGTTTTTCAAGATTAGAGATCAACCTGGATACGGAAGGTTTATCCCTAAAGGTAAGACGCGCAATTTCCTGTTGGCTCAATCCCTCTGCATCCCATAGAAAATAGAGGATACTCCATTGTTCTGCAGTAATGTTTAATCCGCTCTCCTTGAAGTTACGTTGTAATCTTCGGCCAATTGCTGTTGATACTCTACCCGTTAGAAAGGAATAGAATTCATCAGCATACAGTGTATTGCTAATCATTGTGAAAAAAGGTTAATAAGGTAACAAGTTAACATTGCAATAATAAAATAAAAATAGGTAAAAGCAAATTTTTTTATGGACAACAATGGATTAGCATTCAAAAATGAGTATATTTAGCCTATGGAGAATCCTTTTGGTATAGTTCTATTGGTGGTTGCCGGTATCATTTATAAGATTTATCAGTCTTATAAAGAGGAACAAGCAAAAGCAAAAAAACGTTTGGAAGAGTTAAAGCGCAAGCATCAGACTGTAACAGATTATCCTGAATTCGAACAAAAAAAGCAGCCAGAACGACGTCCAGCGCCGGTTATCAGAGAGGAAAGAAGACCTGCACCAGTTATTAGGGAAGAAAGTAAGCCTGAACCAGCATCAGAACTTCCTGATGAAGTAAAAAGGCTGCAAACCCAAAACCAACAGCGCAGGAATGAAAACCTAAAAGGTAAGTTGAAAAGATTAGAACCTGTTCAGGTAGAGGAATTGGACAAAAACGAACACTTCGATCTTAGACAGGCTGTTATTCAACAAGCTATCCTAAACCGTCCCTACCAGGATTAAACTATAATAATTTAAATTCATCTTGATCGTCCAAGAATGGAAAGCTATTTCGGTTTTCTTCGAGATCCTTTGGATTTAATGTAAAGGTATAGAGGTCTTCATCCTCTGGCTTGTAATAAACGACATCCCCATTTGGAGAAATACACATAGATCCGCCGGAGTAATAGACTTCCTTCCCATCATGTCCTACCCTATTCACACCGATCACAAAGGCCTGATTCTCGATAGCACGCGCAGGAATCAATGCTCTCCAATGTGCAGAACGTTTGTCTGGCCAGCTGGCTGTGTAAACCAATAGATCATAAGAAGCGCCTTGATTTCTCGACCAGGTTGGGAATCGCAGGTCGTAACAGATCATCGGACAGATTTTCCAACCCTTCAATTGGAAGATAATTCGAGAATCACCAGCCGTAAAGACTTTATCTTCATTGGCCATGCTGAATAGATGCCTTTTATCGTAATGTACAAAACTGCCATCCGGCGACATCCATACAAAGCGGTTATAATATTTTCCACCTTCTTCAATAATCAATGAACCAGCCACTACACACTGGAACTTCTGAGAGGTCTCAAAAAGCCAATGCATGGTTTTTCCGGACATCGTTTCTGCGCATTTCTCCACATTGGTGGTGAAACCCGTATTGAACATCTCCGGAAGTATGATCAAATCTGTCTTTTCGCGCAACGCAGACAACCTTAAGCCAAGATTCTGCAGGTTCTTATCCACGTTCTCCCAAAAAAGATAGGCTTGAAATATGGTTATTTTTAAAGGCTCCATTTATATACAATCCACTTATATTACCAAAATATAAAAAACTACACAAAAAACATAATTTACTTCGCTCTATGCATGAGAATATCCGCCAGAACAAACATCTCCTGCTTGCTTTCCGGATCAATGTCTAATGATTCGAGTTGAGCATAAGCTAAATGCATATAACGCTGTTTTACCTCTTCTGCGTATTGATCAATGTTATATTTTGCATATAAGTTTTTCATCCGCCCCACCTTCTCTTCCTTCGTGATTTCTTGGGCAGAAACTAAATCATTGAATTCCAATAAATCAGCCCCTTCCGATAGCTGTTGCGTACGAATATGAAGGATTGTTTTTTTATCGCTTAAAATATCTCCCCCAACCTGTTTTCCAAAGCTGGATGGATCTCCATAGACATCCAAATAGTCATCCTGTAATTGAAAAGCAATGCCCAGGTTTACCCCAAAGTCATAGATTTTTTGCTGTTGTTCCTTGGATGCTGAAGCCAGGATTGCCCCCATCTGCAAAGCGCCTCCCAGTAGCACAGAGGTTTTCAGCTTGATCATTTGTATGTATTCCTCTTCCCTAACGGAAGTTCTTTTCTCAAAATCCATGTCCATCTGTTGGCCTTCGCAGACCTCCAACGCCACTTTGTTGAATACCTCCAACAAAGCTGGGATCTTGTCCGCAGGGGATTTTCCCAATTCCTGATAGGCTTTGACCAACAAGGCATCACCAGATAGAATAGCCACATTATCGTTCCATTTTTGATGAACCGTATCCTTACCCCTTCTCAATGGCGCCTTGTCCATGATATCATCGTGGATCAAGGAGAAATTATGGAAATATTCAATGGCTGCCGATGCTGGCAAGGCAAGCGTTAAATCCTTGAATCCGAACATATTGGACGACATCAATACCAACATCGGACGAATTCGTTTTCCGGCTAGGGAAAGGATATATCGGATGGGGTCGTAGAGGTCTGCTGGATCTGCCGGAAATTCGGCGCGTTGAATATAACTGGAGATGAGTTTGCTGTAGGGATTCTGTTCAAACATACTTATTAAAAAATTGTTACAAAGATAAGCATTTAACATGAATAGCATGGAATAGCCTATTTGAATATTCAGCTTAGTCTATGTAAATTGCGTAAATTATATCCACAGGATGCGAATCTTAATTATTCATAACGAATATCAACATATAGGTGGCGAGGATTTCGTTGTAAAGCAGGAAATAGAAGCATTGCTCCAAAAGCATGAGGTTGAACTTTTTACAGTGAAAAATGTAAAGGGTTTGGCAGGTTATCTGCAGTACCTGAGCTATCCATTAAATTGGAAAGAAGCTAATCGCTTGGAAACACGCATCAAACATTTCAGACCAGATATCATTCATATTCATAATATGCACTATGCCTTGGGGCCATTGTTCATATTGCATATCAAAAAATTAGGAATCCCGATGGTCATGACCCTGCATAACTTTAGGTTGTTATGTCCATCAGCTACGCTTTTCCATGATGGAAACCTCTTTTTGGATTCCATTACCCAGAAATTCCCTTGGCAAGCTGTTCGGAAAAAAGCCTTGGAGAACTCCTATATCAAAACCTTTTGGACGGCGTTTACCTATTGGATTCATCGAAAACGAGGAACTTTCAAAAAAATAGATCGTTTTATCGCCTTATCGGAATTCGCTAAAAATCTATTTCATCGATCGACCTTTGAGGTTCCCATCAAGAATTTCGTGGTGAAACCAAATTTTGTAAAGGAAGTCGCTCCTACCGAGATTATCCAAAGTCAGGCTTTTGTTTATGTAGGAAGATTATCCGAAGAAAAAGGGATCTTACCCTTATTACATGCCTGGACCGCATCCAACCATGAATTAAAGATCTTTGGGACGGGCCCCTTACAGGAAGAGGTAGAAAAAATAGCGAATAGCCATCCGAATATCCATTATTTTGGATTTCAGGATAAGCAGATGATCAGTAACCATATGGCTGGCGCATCAGCGGTAATCGTACCGTCGGTGTGTTATGAATCCATGCCTTTGGCAGTCCTGGAAGCTTATGCCCTTGGCGTGCCTGTTCTGGCCAGCAATATTGGCATATTAAATGAAATGGTTGTACCTTTGTATACAGGAATGTTATTCGATCCGCATAATCACCCTCAGATCATCCAGACCTTAGCAGAGTGGCAAGCTATTCCGGTTGATAAAAAGGAGATCATGAAGATGAACTGCAGGGATACCTTCCTGAAACATTATGAACAGACGCTGGTGATGAACCAATTGGAGCATATATACCAAGAGGTAATTAAAGAGCAGCGCACGAAAATTTAAAGAAATCAACATGAATATCATCGTAATGGATAGATTGGGGCTTGCCCCACAGATAGAAGAGGCATTGGCAACAGTATACGACCCGGAATTGAAACCGGCAAATATCCTGGACTTGGGATTGGTATACGAGATTATTACGAAGGAGAATAAGCAGGCTAAAATTGTTATGACGCTTACAGCTCCCGGATGCCCTGTAGCGGGGGAATTGATGAATGAGGTTCAACAAAAGGTGGCAGCGATCGAAGGAATTGAAGAAGCTATCGTAGAACTTACTTTTGATCCACCTTGGACCAAGGATATGATGAGCGAAGAGGCTAAATTAGAACTGGGGTTCTTATAATTCGCCAACTATAATTAAGGCGCAGGAATTATTATTGCGCTGAAAAATATTGACGAAGTGCTTGTATCTGTTTCAGATTAAGCACTTTTTTTAGTTCCTCATCCGTCGCTTCCTTTATTTTCTTTACAGAACGGAAGCTGGTCAACAATTTCTGAACCGTCACTTTTCCTATACCGGGAATATTGTCCAATTCCGAAACAAAGGTCTTCCGACTTCGTTGGTTTCTATGAAAGGTAATACCGAAACGATGCGCCTCATCCCGTAGGTGCTGAATGATCTTCAGGGTTTCGGACTTTTTATCCAAATAAAGGGGATATTGATCGCCCGGATAATACAATTCTTCCAATCGTTTGGCAATCCCGATCACAGTCACTTTCTTCTCGATCCCAAGAAGCTTTAAACTCTTCAATGCGGCGCCCAATTGCCCCTTGCCACCATCAATAATGATCAATTGAGGTAAGCTCTGGTCTTCATCCAATAACCTCCTGTAGCGACGGAAAACAGCCTCCTCCATCGTTGCAAAGTCATTCGGACCTTCCACCGTTTTCACGTTGAAATGACGATAATCTTTTTTGGAAGGTTTCGCATCCTTGAACACCACAATAGCAGAAACAGGATAGTTTCCTTGTATGTTCGAGTTATCAAAACATTCGATATGCCGCGGGAGAACCGGCAAGCGAAGGTCCTTCTGCATTTGGGTCAATACCCTTTCAACTTTTACCTCAGGATTGAGTTTTTCGTATTGAAGTAATCTTTCTTTCTTGAAATAGGCTACGTTTTTAAGGGACAGATCCAATAATTTCCGTTTCTCGCCCAATTTTGGAACCACAAACTTGATCTGTTCATTGCCTTCGATATCCAATTCAAATGGCACAATGATCTCTCGGGAGAGACTACTATACCTGGACCTGATCTCCGGAATGGCAATCGCCAATAATTCCGCATCGGTCTCATCGAGTCTCTTTTTCAGCTCCACGGTTTGGGTCTGAATGATTACCCCATTAACCACCCTAAGGAAGTTGACAAAAGCATAATTACTTTCTGATGCGATGCTGAACACATCCACATTGCTGATGGAAGAATTGACAACGGTCGATTTGCTTTGGTAATTATCGAGCTTATCGAGTTTGATCTTCAGTTTATGCGCCCTTTCGAAATCCATGCCCTGCACTGCCTCCTGCATCTGCTCTTTAAGACGGTTGGTCACCATACTGATCTTCCCGTTCAGGATATCCTTGATATCAGAAAGGTTCTGATCATAGTCTTCTTCGGATTGATAGCCTTCGCATGGTCCCTTACAATTTCCGATCTGGTATTCCAAACAGACCTTGAACTTGCCTTTGGCAATGTTCTCTTCGGTCAGGCTGAGGTTACAGGTGCGAAGGGGAAAGAGCTCCCGGATCATATCCAATACGATGTGCATCATGCCCACAGAGGCATAAGGCCCAAAATACCTGGAACCATCCTTGATGTATCTACGGGTCCAGAAAACACGGGGAAATCGTTCGTTCTTGATGACAATCCAAGGATAAGTCTTATCATCCTTCAGCATGACATTGTAGCGTGGCTGATGCTTTTTGATGAGGTTATTTTCCAATAACCAGGCATCGATCTCCGTATCTACAATGGTAAAGGCGATCCGATTGATTTTTCGGACAAGAACTTTGGTTTTGCTATTGAGTTGTTGGGTGTTGACAAAATAAGAACTGACCCTATTCCTAAGGTCCTTGGCCTTACCAACATAAATCAGGGTGTCTTCCTTATCAAAATACTGGTAGACACCTGGTTTATGGGGGATTTTTCCTAATTCTTTCTTATAATCAAACTCCATTAAGGATATGCCTAAAATCCTAACCGATCGTCATCCATCAGTTCTGTACTGCCGTTCGATTGGTTTGGATCACGTCCATAATATTGGGAAAAGTTAGAACAATTCATTTCAAATCTGGTGATTCCACCTGCTGGAGGCGGGAAATCCTCCTGGGTGTAGTTTAGCCCTTTATCGGCATAAACTTTCCGCATGTACAAGCCGAATACCGGCATCGCTGCTGCCGCACCCTGGCCATATTGCATACTGCTGAAACTGATACCACGATCCTCAGCACCTGTCCAAACACCGGTCACCAATTCTGGCGTGATACCGATGAACCAAGCATCCGAGTTATCGTTCGTTGTACCCGTTTTACCACCAATTGGATTCTTCAATCCACCGAAGTTTGGATCCCAACGTAATCGACTACCTGTACCACCATCCACTACACCTTTCAGCATATCCACCATGGCGTAAGCCGTTTCACTGTTCAATGCTTTGGATACTTTAGGTGCCTTTTCATAGATCGGAGCACCATTTTTATCCTCAATTCGTAAGATCATTGTTGGTTCTACCCAAGTACCTTGATTTACGAAAGCAGAATAGGCTCCTACCATGTCAAATAAGGATGCATCATAAGATCCCAATGCAATGGAAAGGTTATTCGGAATATTGGAGTTCACACCCATTCTTTTTGTCAGATCGGCTACAGATGATGCTCCCACTTCGGAGATCAAATAAGCAGACGCATAGTTCTGGGAATATTTGATCGCATTTTTTAAGGTTATAGGATCACCTCCCTGTACGGTTCCCTTTGGTGTCCAATCGCCATAAGTTCTCATGTGGTTCGGAATGGAAACACATGGGCCATAACCATTATCGATGGCGTAAGCATAGACAAATGGTTTTGCCGTAGATCCTACCTGACGGGTACCAAGGCGTACCTGATCGTATTTGAAATGTTCAAAATTGATACCTCCAACCCAAGCTTTGATGTAGCCGGTATGAGGCTCCATGGACATCATCGCATTCCGCAAGAACAATTTTGTGTACTTGATGGAGTCCATCGGCGTCATCATGGTATCAATATTTCCCCTCCAGGTAAAGAGGTTCATCTTTACTTTCTTGTCAAATTCCTTACGGATATCCTTTTCCGACAACCCTTCTGATTTCAAGGTATGCCATCTATCCGACCGCTTCATTCCGGTAACCAAAAGGTTGGCATTCTTTCCGGTGAAGGCATTACGACGGCGCCATTGCTTATCAAATTCATTCTGCAGCTTCTTCATCCACTCTTTCTGCGCCTCTTCCGCATATTGCTGCATTTTATAGTTGATCGGTGTATAGATTTTCAATCCATCGCGATCCAGGTCATATGGTGTTCCATCAGGTTTGGTAATCGCCAAACGTTGGAATTCTTTTTTGATCTCTTCCTTCAATACCGCACGGAAATATGGAGCCAATCCATCACCATAATTGGCTTTGGTCAACTTGATACCCAAAGGCTTTTCCTTGCTCTTCTCGAACTCCTCACTGCTGATGAAATTCTGATCGCGCATATTCTGTAAAACCAGATTACGACGTGCTAAAGCCTTTTCTGGATTCGATACTGGCGAATACATGGAAGTACCCTTTAACATCTGCACCAAGACCGCAGCTTGATCTGCCGTTAATTTATCTGGAGTCGTATTGAAATAGGTTCTTGCTCCCGATTTGATACCATAGGTATTGTAAGCTCCGAAATCTACTGTATTGAAATACATCATGATGATCTCTTCCTTGGTATAGTTACGTTCCAAGCGTACAGCGGTAATCCATTCCTGCAACTTCTGCATAATACGTTTGATCGGATTGCGTGCTCTGGATTCTCCGAATAGGTTCAGCGCCAACTGTTGGGTAATGGTACTACCCCCTTGCTTGTTTCCGCCAAGGGTTAAAAGTACCGTTGAAAAAGTTCTGGAATAGTCAATACCTGAGTGTTCGTAGAAACGTTTATCTTCAGTGGAAACCAAAGCCTCCACGAGGAAGGGTGATAATTCACTGTATTTGACGTTAGACCGGTTATGGACATAATAGGTTCCCAAAACGCGGTTATCATCAGTAATAATTTCGGAAGCAAGGTTACTTTTGGGATTTTCAAGATCCTTGAATGTTGGCAATTTACCAAACAAACCGACCCTTACACTCACTAAAAACAACGCTACAAAAGCGATCATTCCCAACAGAAATTTCCAATAATTCCGTGTATATCTTTTTACATCCTCTTCGGTAAGTTTGCTACTTTGTGATTCTCTCTTCATTTGTTATAGTAATGAATAATCAATTACCCACTTAAACTGGATAACCATGAAATGCATAATATCAGTAAGTGTGCCAATTGTTTGTTGAACGCTACAAAAATACCATAATTTTCTTTTACCTTAGTATATATGCCCAACAATAAATCACAAGCTGGCTTACTATTCATTTTCATCACCGTAGTTTTAGATTCGATAGGATTGGGTATCATCATTCCAGTGATGCCAGCATTGATCAAAGAATTGATACATGGCGACTTAAGCCAGGCATCTTCGTATGGGGGTTGGCTGACTTTCTGTTATGCCTTCATGCAATTTTTCTTTGCGGCCATCCTTGGAAATTTGAGTGATCATTTTGGCCGAAGACCAGTCCTGCTTTGCTCCTTGTTCGGTTTCGCTGTGAACTACCTATTGATCGGCTGGGCTCCTAGTATTTTCTGGTTATTTGTTGGACGAATTGTAGCTGGTATTACCGGCGCTAGCCATACGGTGGCTGCAGCATACATAGCTGATGTGAGCACGAAGAAGAACAAAGCCCAGAATTTCGGCCTATTGGGTGCCGCTTTTGGATTAGGATTTATCATTGGGCCTGTCCTGGGCGGTATCCTGGGGCATTATGGACCTCGCGTACCTTTCTTTGCCGCTGCTGGTCTATCCTTCCTGAATTTTGTATACGGGTATTTTGTAGTGCCAGAATCCTTAAATAAAGAAAACCGACGGAACTTCAGATGGATCAATGCCAATCCAATCGGGAGTTTCCGGCATATCGGAAAATATCCCCAGATCCAGACCTTGGTTATCTGCATCTTTCTGATCAACGTAGCGGCGCATGCCGTACAGAGTACCTGGTCTTATTTTACGATGGAGAAATTCCAATGGAACGAACGTATGGTAGGCTATTCTTTGGGTTTTATTGGGGTGTTGCTTACGATCGTGCAAGCAGGATTGATCCGGATCATTATCCCCAAATTAGGGATTGCCAAGAGCATCATCATCGGCTTGCTCCTGAATGCAGGATCATTGATCGCGATGGGTTTAGCCCCTACCTCCGCTTGGCTGTATGTGGCCAGTTTCTTTTATGTATTTGCAGGAATTGCCGGACCGGCCATACAGAGTTCCATCTCTAACCAGACACCGGCCAATGAGCAAGGCCAGATTCAAGGTGGATTGACCTGTGTGATCAGCCTAACGGCCATAATTGGCCCTATCCTGATGACCAGCCTCTTCTCCTTTTTTACAAAAAAGAACGCCTCGGTGTATCTCCCAGGCGCTCCATTTTATCTTGGTGGATTATTGGCATTGTTTGCCGTCATCCTTGTTATCAATTATTTTTCCAAAAGGCAGACCGCATAAGCCACCACGCCCTCTTCACGGCCAATAAATCCCATCTTCTCATTGGTGGTAGCCTTAATAGAGATATCCTCTACTGTAATGCCCGCAGCTTCCGCAATGTTCTTTTTCATTTCTGGAATATAAGGCTTGATCTTCGGTGCCTCTAAACATAACATCGCATCAATATTTCCCAAAGAATATCCTTTATCCTTGATCAATTGAATACAATGGCGTAAAAGGTCCAAACTATTCGCACCTTTCCATTTATCATCGGTATTCGGGAAATGATAGCCAATATCCTCTAGATTTGCAGCACCCAAAATAGCGTCGCAGATCGCATGAGCCAACACATCCGCATCCGAATGCCCAAATGCCCCAGCATGATGATCCAACGTCACTCCTCCTACCACAAATGGATGTCCTTCTTTCATTTGGTGTACATCAAACCCAAAACCTACGCGTATCATGGTTTAGTATTTAGTATTTAGTAGTTAGTATTAAGACTCTGTATAGTTTGTTTGCATTATGACTTTTTATAGTTTGAATATGCCACATTAAAGATAAAAAGAGATTTTTTATCTCGAGAAATGGATACCGCATTAAAAAAGTATTTAATAAATAGACCTATACTTGCTTTTGACAGCCCGCATAGGTCTAAATACTAAATACTCAATACTTTATACTCTACTAAGCTGAGACTTCTTCGTTTACAAACTCGTCATATAATTCGCCGAATGCTTCGTAATCTTCATCAGAAGTCGGTTCGAATGTACGAATATTATGTTCTTGGATGTACGCGGTAATTTCAGGGTTGATGTCAGCATCGCATTTGATAGCGACATCCGTGAAAGAAAGTGCGCCTTTGCAGATATCCACGTAAGATCCGGATGCGTAATCCTTCACTTGATCAGCGGCGATATCTGATTGGCTAGCCATTTCAGCATACTTCGTTCCAAGGCTTGCGTTCTCAAAATCCTCTTTGTAAAGGGAATAGAAAACCTTAGCATCCTTGAATGTAGGATCGTTTTGGTATACAGTTTTTAGGTAAGCCGGTACCATCGCGGTAAACCATCCGTGGCAATGTACCACATCCGGTGACCAACCTAATTTCTTGACAGTTTCCAAAGCTCCTTTACAGAAGAACAAGGAACGTTCGTTATTGTCATCAAAGAATTTCCCTTGCTCATCACGAAAAACCTTCTTCCGCTGAAAATACTCCTCATTATCTAAGAAGTAAACCTGCATTCTTGCTGCCGGCAAGGATGCTACCTTAATAATTAGCGGATTATCATTATTGTCCACCACAATGTTCATTCCCGACAACCTTATCACTTCATGAAGACGATTTCTGCGCTCATTAATGTTACCAAAACGAGGCATTAGAATCCGAATTTCGAATCCTTTTTCCTGCATTGCATGTGGTAACTGGCGTGTTATTTCAGAAATTTTACTTAATTCAAGGAAAGGCGACATTTCATGGGTAATAAACAAGATTTTCGTTTTTGCCATCTCCAACTGTTTTTTTATTTATTGAATAGTAAAATCGGTCTACAAAGATACACATAATTTATCAATTTTACAATTGATTAAAAATCATCGTTTTATAATTTAAAGATTATTCCTCATTTTTGCACCTAATTTTAAATTTCCGCCGTGAAAATATTTCGTACAAAGGGGGAGTTGCAAGCTGCTTTGCAAGATATCCGCCAAGAAGAAAAAACAATAACATTGGTACCCACCATGGGCGCCTTGCATGAGGGTCATTTATCCCTCATCGAATACGCAAAACCAAGGACAGATATCATCGTTTGTAGCATTTTTGTGAATCCAACCCAATTCAATGACCCAAAGGATCTGGAAAATTATCCTCGCCCTATTGAAAAGGACATCGCTTTATTGGAGTCGGTAGATTGTGATATCCTCTTCCTTCCATCGGTGGAAGAGATGTATCCTGAAAACGATCCGGAGTGGCATATTGATCTTGGCAATCTGGATAAGATCTGGGAAGGGGAGCATAGGCCTGGGCATTTCCAAGGTGTTACACAAATAGTCTACAAGTTGTTTTCTTTGGTAGAACCTGACCAGGCTTGTTTTGGGCAAAAAGACTTCCAGCAGGTGATGGTGATCCAGCGGATGATCGATATTAAGGAGCTGCCTATCCATTTGTTGATCTGCCCTACGGTGCGTAGTGAAGAAGGATTGGCATTAAGCTCTAGAAATGCAAGATTGTCGGAACAAGGGAAAGCGGATGCATTGACTTTGTCTAAGGTATTGCGATTTATCAAGACGAATATCAAGAAGCGATCAGTAGCGGAATTATTGGTAGATAGCAAGGTGATGATTGCGGAGAACCCGGCTGTTACGTTGGAGTATTTGGCGATCTGTGAATCCAGTAGCTTGGAACCGGTATCGGAAATTGAAGCCGGAAAAGAGTATGTTGCCTTGATTACGGCCTGGGTGGAAAATGTGCGTTTGATTGATAATATTATTTTAGCGTAGAATATTTGTTTATTAGCACTTGATTAATTTACAAAGCTATTACACGGGAAAACCCTAACTTTGCATTATGTTTATTGAAGTAATGAAATCGAAAATTCACCGCGCTCGTGTTACACAAGCGGAGTTGAATTATGTTGGAAGCATCACCATTGATGAAGATTTGATTGATGCGGCAGACTTGATCGTTGGAGAAAAAGTACAAATTGTAAATAATAATAACGGCGCCAGATTGGAAACCTATGTCATTCCTGGCGAACGTGGATCCGGAATTCTTTGTTTGAATGGCGCTGCAGCTCGTTTGGTGCAGGTTGGTGATATTGTGATCGTGATTTCTTATGCGACTATTGATCGCGAAGAAGCCAAAACTTTTAAACCAACTGTTATTTTCCCGGATGAGAATAATAAGTTGGTGTAAGGGTTAGGAGTCATTGACAATATTACGTCATTGACAACATCGCGTCATGACAACAACGCGTCATTGCGAGGAGGCACGACGAAGCAATCTTTCTTTAAGTGTCATCCTTTCTTTAAGTGTCATCCTGAGCGAAGTCGAAGGATCTGTTCGGGTACCATACGTAGATGCTTCGACTTCGCTCAGCATGACATGCGGGAAGATTGCTTCGTTCCTCGCAATGACGTAAAAAACCTCCCAATGACGTAAAACACCTCGCAATGACGTAAAACACCTCGCAATGATGCAAAAATCTCCCAATCACGGAAAAAATTCCCTAAATTTATCCCAGATTTCACATCTGCATGCATAAAATACATCCATACCGCCTAATAATCGCCCATTTCCTCTTCTTCTGGATCTGCGGCATCATCATCAGCGGAATTGTCTTTATGCACAAAGAGGTCACCTCCACCGGAGAGATTGTCACCCACATCCACCCTTACGATCTTGGCGAAAAAAAACATCACCAACACCACTCCGATGATGAAATCAAATACCTGGACATTGTTTTCCAGGGCAGTTACCTAAACTGGGAGTCGCAAACTTACACCGCTCCTATCCAACAAGTCCTTACAGAAATCCATTTCGCGGAGAAAACCTTCGCGGAAATCAAACAATACATCTCTTTCAACACCGGAAGAGACCCTCCTACCCATTTAGCATAATCTTATTCCAACCATGAAATCAAATTTTCATGGTCCTTATTGTATTTGTATGTCGCCTGCTTAATCCCAGGCCATACCTTATTGATCATTGCTAAATTTTACTATGAAATCTATTTTTTTCAGGTTAAGCCTGATAATAGCCCTATGTTATTTGGGCCAAACAAACCTATACGCACAAATTCGTGGAACCATCAGTAATCCAAAAGATGAACCCATTGCCAATGCTACCGTACAGGTAGATGGATCCAACCAAGGAACATCCACCGATAGCTTAGGACAGTTCATCCTGGAAGAAGGTAAAACGCCCATAAAAAGCATCAGTATCCGCGCAATCGGTTTTCAAACCATCAAAAAACAACTGACCGCAGCCGATAGGAACAATCCCTTGAACATCACCCTGCAGGAAGACAACCTCAACCTGAGTGAGGTCGTAGTAAGTGCCTCCCGATACGGCATGGAGCGCAAGAAAGCACCGGTGATTGTCAATGTGCTGAGCCCCAAATTATTCAATGCCACCCAGTCGGTCGCGATGTCCGAAACGCTGAACTACCAACCCGGAGTTCGCGTGGAGAACAACTGCCAGAACTGTGGATTTACACAAGTTCGATTGAACGGCATGGAAGGCGCCTACTCCCAGATCCTGATCAATAGCCGCGCCGTTTTCAGTGCCCTGAACAGTGTCTATGGCCTGGATCAGATCCCTACCAGCATGATCGACCGCATCGAGGTAGTCCGTTCAGGAGGTTCTGCCCTATTTGGCGCGAATGCCATTGCCGGAACCATTAACATCATCACCAAAGACCCGGTTGAAAACGATTGGCAACTGAAAACCACCAATTCCCTGATCGGGGGAAAAGCCTGGGACCATAGCTTGGATTTCAACAGCTCCTACGTAGATAATGACCTGCAAACAGGCGTCACCTTCTATGGGATGCATAGAAACCGGGAAGCCTATGATGCCAATAACGATGGTTTCTCCGAAATGACCAAATTGAAGAACCTCACCTTCGGCTCCAAGGCTTTTTACAAACCCTCCGATTTCGACCGGATCACCTTGGACCTCAGTGTGCTCAATGAGTTCAGACGTGGTGGCGACCGATTGGATCTCGCGCCCCATTTTACGGATGTAACCGAACAATTGCGCACAAATTCCTTTATCGGCGGATTGACCTATGACCATTATTCCAAAGATTACAAACATAAAATCTCCCTATATTCTTCTGCGCAATTCACCAACCGGGAAAGCTTTTACGGTGGTTTAGGTGGCGGCAGAACCAAACAGGATAGCCTTTTGGCCTCCAATTCCTATGGAGATACGGATGATTTTGCCATGGTAGCCGGCTCGCAGTATACCTATACATTCGAAAAGGATGTTTTGACTGCCGGTGTCGAATTCAATAGCAACCGCACCAAAGATAATATTCCCGGTTACCAACGTCTGATCGATCAGAAGACCCATGGCCTAGGTAGCTATGTGCAGTACGAATGGAACATCTTGGATAATCTGAAATCCCTATTGGGCGCCCGGTACGATTATACCTATGTAGATGGAAACTATGAATTGGCAGGTCATCAACGAAACTCCTCCGAAAGCTTTGGCACTTTCAGCCCAAGGGTGACCTTATTGTATGACATTACCGATTACCTGCAATTCCGAGGAGGTTTTGCCCGCGGATTCCGTGCTCCACAAGCTTTCAATGAAGATATGCATGTCACCTCGGTAGGCGGACAACAGGTATTCGTGCTGATCGGTGAGAACTTGGAAACCGAATATTCCAACGCATATACCGGATCGTTGAATTTCACGAAGAACTTCGGAACTACCCAGACCAGCCTCTTGGTAGAAGGATTCCTCACCCAATTGAACAATCCATTCACCACCATCATGACCTCTGAAGAGGAGAACCTGATCATCGAAGAGATGCGAAATGGAACAGGAGCGCGTGTCTATGGATCCAACCTAGAGCTGAATATTGCCCCTTCTTCGAGGTACAGCTTTCAGGCGGGAGGAACGATTCAACGTTCAGAATTTAAGGAAGCACAGCTTTTGTTCGAGGGACCAACTGCCAATGAAAATGTAAGCAGTAAGCGGTTCGTCCGCACACCCAATATCTATGGTTACCTAAATGCCAACTGGAAACCATTAGAAGCATTGAGTTTAGACCTCACTTCCGTATATACCGGAAAAATGATCGTTCCGCACCTGGTTGAGCCCGAAAAGATGCTGTTGAAGGAGGCGAATGATTTTTATGAGATCAATACCCGGATTGGCTATACATTTTCCGTGAAGAAAGAATTCAGTATCGAACTTTTTGGTGGGGTCCAGAATATTTTCAACGCTTTCCAAAAGGATTTTGATACCGGCGCACTCCGTGACTCCCAATATATCTATGGACCATCCCGTCCAAGGACATTTACATTTGGAATAAAATTAGGACATTTTCACTAATGAAACTGTTACAAATAGGCATATTATTCATCGGCTTGATTTCTTGGGAAATTAAGGCGCAGCCTTTGACCAAAGAAGCCATCAACTGGATTCCTTTCGAGCAGCTCAGCGATTCGCTCGAAAGGAACCCTAAACCGGTATTTTTATTTTTCCATACGGAATGGTGCAGCTATTGCAAAAAAATGCAAAGAGAAACGTTTAAGGATCCGAAAGTGATTCAAAAGCTCAATGAACACTATTATGCAGTAGAAATGGATGCCGAATCTCTGGACAGTATTTACTTCGATGGGGTACTTTATACAAACCCCCAAACCGTAAAAAAAACAGGTCAATACCATCAGTTGTTTCGTTTATTGATGCAGGATTCGAAAAAGCCAACATTCCCAACCAGTCTCTTTTTAGACCGTGATTTCAAGGTGACCCAAAGAAAATTTAACTATATAAGTATAAAGCAAATGTTAAATATTTTATAATTTTAACAGATTAGGTGTAGCACATTGATACGATTATGCGTTATCTCCTTTAATATTCACAATACTTATAACATTTTATGAAAAACTTTAGACTATTAATCATTGCTTTGTTGGGAGTTATCAGTATCACTTCATGTATGAAGAATGATACCATTGATGATGGTTGGGATTATGCAAAAGAAAAAGCTCGTTACGATTCCACAATGAATAAACAAAAGCCGATCCTAGCAGCTTATGCAGCGGAAAATTATTCAGACAATCGTTATTACAATGATTCAGTAGGCATGTATTTGGATATCCTTACGCCAGCAACAGACGAATCGTATGAATATGTACTTCAAGGTTCCTCTTTCATCTCTCCTCAGATCACGGTAAAATACAAAGGTAAATTATTATTGACTGGTGAAGTGTTTGAAGATGCTACAGGTACTGCTCAACAATTCTATTTGAATCCAAACTCCAATATCAATGTTACTCAAGCTTGGATCAGAGCATTCCTTCCAAGAAACGTAACGATCAATGGAACAGATATTTTATACGGACTGGTTCCTAATGGAATCAAAAAAGGAACTAAATTCAAGTTTATTGCTCCTTCTCCAATTGTATACGACAATAGAGAAAGAAAAGATAATTCGGGTAAAGTGATTGTTCCTAAAGATTCTCCAGTAGAATACGAGGTCGAAGTAATCGATATCAAAAATATATAAGCTCAACAATTCATACTTATATAGTATAAGGCGGTACCTATTCCCTTGGGTGCCGCCTTATTTTTTTAAAATTTATGTTTAATTTTACCTTAAACACATACATATGAAGATTGCATTAGCTCAACTAAACTATCATATCGGTAATTTCGAACAGAACACAAAAAAAATAGTAAAGGCTATAACGGATGCCAAGGAACAAGGGGCAGAACTGATCGTCTTTGCAGAATTGGCAATTGGGGGATATCCAGCCAAAGATCTACTACGAAATACCGCCTTCCTTAAGGCTTGTTATGCCAGCGTGGATGAAATCGCAAAATATTGTGAAGGCATTGCCTGTATCATTGGAGCACCAGTCCCTAACAAGGATGCCGAAGGAAAACCTTTGTTCAATGCTGCCCTTTTATTGGCAGATGGCGAGGTGAAACAAGTGGTCAAGAAAAGCCTATTACCAGATTACGACGTCTTTGATGAATACCGTTATTTCGAGCCTAATCCGTCAAGTAATTGCATCAAGTTCAAGGATCTCACGATTGCATTAACCGTCTGTGAGGATCTTTGGGATGATGATGGACCAAACTCCTATGTTGGCGACCTGATGCAGGACCTTGCTAAGGAACATCCCGACTTGATCATCAATATTGCGGCATCCCCTTTTTCCTATACCCATTTCGAAAATCGGAAAAACGTATTGAGCAGGAATGTCATCAAAGGGAATGCCCCGCTGATTTATGTAAATCAGGTGGGCGCCCATACGGATATTATTTTCGATGGCCGTTCTTTGGCCCTCAACAGAAAAGGTGAATTGGTAAGCGAAATGAAAAGCTTTGAAGAAGACCTACAATTTGTGGAATTAAAAGGCATTGATCTGCACAGTGAGCAGGCGCATCAATCCGTAGAACATCAGGAAATTGCATTGATCCATGATGCGATCATCCTGGGTTTAAGGGATTATTTCCAGAAATCAGGATTTCAGAAAGCCGTTCTAGGGCTTTCCGGAGGTTTGGATTCTGCCTTGGTAGCCGCTCTTGCCTGTGAAGCTTTGGGCGCAGAAAACGTGCTGTCGGTCTTGATGCCTTCCATTTACTCCAGCGACCATTCCTTGAAGGATGCCTTGGATTTAGTGGAAAACACCGGATGCCAAAAGCTCATCCTTCCGATAAAAGACATTGCAGCGGCTTTTGAGGCAACATTGGCTCCAGCATTTGAAGGTCGGAACCCTGATACCACCGAAGAGAACATCCAGGCTCGCACGCGTGGAACCTTATTGATGGCCCTATCCAACAAATTCGGAAACATCTTATTGAACACATCCAATAAAAGTGAGGCTGCTGTGGGATACGGAACCTTGTATGGCGATATGGCGGGTTCCTTATCCGTGATCGGTGATGTGTACAAAACCCAGGCCTATCAATTGGCAAAATACATCAATAGGGACCGGGAGATCATCCCATTGAACACCATCGTAAAACCGCCTTCCGCAGAACTTCGCCCTGGTCAAAAAGATTCGGATTCCCTTCCGGAATACGACATCTTGGATAGCATACTTTACCAATTGATCGAAAAGGAAAAACCATATACCGAAGTGATTGCCTTGGGCTTTGATGAAGCAACGGTTCTACGGGTCAATAAGTTATTGAACAATGCAGAGTTCAAGCGCTTCCAAGCGCCACCAATTTTGAGGGTTAGTCCGAAAGCATTTGGTCCCGGAAGGGCCATGCCATTGGTCGCAAAATTTTCTTTCTAGCCATTAAACGTTTAGCAACCCATGTAGTCTAATTAAAAAAATGAGAATTATGAAGACGCTTAGGACTTTTTTCATGGCAGGAATCGTGTTATTCCTGGCTTCCTGTGCCTCGTACAATTATAACATGACGAGGGTGCAGCAATTAGACTTTTCACAATATAAAACATATGGATGGTTACCGCCTGTAGATTCCTTGTCGAAAAACTATTTCAACAATGATATTGCGCGAGAGAACATCCTTTCTGCAGCGAATCGGGAATTAGCAGCCCGTGGTATGCAATACAGCAAGAACGATCCGGATATCCTATTTCGCTATGTGACCATCGTCAATAACAAGAGCCGTATGGTCTATGGCCACATGGGTGGCTGGGGCGGCTGGGGATGGTACCGTCCTTGGGGCTATTACATGAGCCCTTCCTATCCTATCGGAAAGGAAAAATACCGGTATTCGCATTTGATCATAGAAGCGGTGGATAGAAGAACAAATTCCGTGGTATGGCAAGCTCGTGGATCGGGAGAGATCAAAGCTCCAGAAAAAGCGATCAATAAATTACCGGAAGTGGTTCAAGGTATTTTCAAGGAATATCCAATTAAATAGTAGAAAGTCCGAATTTTATATAATATAAATTAAGCCAAGCGGTATGCTTGGCTTTTTTTATATTCTCTCGTCATTGCGAGGAGGCTATCTCGTCATTGCGAGGAGGTACGACGAAGCAATCTTTCGATTAGTGTAAAGATTGCTTCGTTCCTCGCAATGACGCTGTATGTCGCAATGTCGCTGTTTCTCGCAATGACGCTGTTCCTTCCAATGTCGAAGTAGCTTCGATTTTCATTCGCTATGTATGTAAATTCTAAGCAGGATGTAAGCAAGATATAAGTGCATAAAGTCACTTACAACTCACTTACACATCACTTACACCTCACTTGCAGTAAGTAGCCTGTACGAAACAAACTTAGCCTAAAATCCTCTTGAAGTGGTTGTTCAAATGTTTCCGAATGGCATTCCGGTAAGCATCTGCATCGCGCGTTTTCAATACTTCCACCAATTCCTTATGGGAAACAAAATCTCCCGTCACCACCTCACTCGATAATAGGCCACTTTCATGAACATAATTGAAAATCGGCATCAGCATCACCTGTAGCTCCAACAGGATCCTATTTTTAGAAATCTTATACAATTTGCTATGGAATCTGATCTCATCTTCCACCTGCCAGGTCTGCGCCGTATCACCCGACCCTACCTGGTTCGCAATATCTTCTAGTTCCTTGATATCCTCATCAGTGATATTCTTTACGATGAAATCGGCCATCCCGACCTCTAATCCCAATCGAAGTTCGAACATATCCTTCAGGGTAGCATCATCCAAAATAGATGGATGGAATACTTTACGTAATGATCCCAATACATCCGGATTGCGCAATACTGCACCCTTATGTTTTTTGGACTCCACCAACCCGATAGTCTTCAGGCGTAAAAGAGCTTCCCGGATGACGGTCCGACTTACCCCTAGATTAAGCGCAAGATCCAACTCCTTGGGCAATACATCACCAATGACCATCTTGTTCTCTTGGATATATTGAACAATGCGTTCCTCTGCTTTGTCGACTAAACTGGAGGTGTCTATGGTGCCTATTTTCCCCATATTCTCATTCGGATACTCCATATGTGCATTTAAATAGTTAATGTTAAAAGGTACAATTATATCAAAAAAAAATTTGGAAGTAAAACATTAAGTCTTACATTTGAAATCATTATATGTATGACATAATCTAATTTATAAAATATATTCGATTATTAAACATGTATAAGGTATAAAAATTACAGACCAGAACCATTTAGGCAAAAATATGTTTGTAATCAAATATTAATCAATTAGAACAAAACGTAACATTTACCCTGAGAAAATTTCAGAACCCATGCTTAATAAAAAAATTGAAGGATTAATTGCTGCCCCTTTTACCCCATTCGACGAACAAGGCGAATTGAACCTAGAACTCATCCCTTCTTACTATGATTCTTTAAAAAAGAACCAGATTAAAGGAGCATTCATCTGCGGATCTACGGGTGAGGGTGTATCCCTAACCTTCCAGGAAAAAGTAGCCACCTTAAAAGCATGGACTGCCCTAACCAAAAGCGATGATGATTTTGCGTTGATGATGTTTCTTGGAGGAACAAATGTGAAAGAATGCCAAGAATTGGCAAGAATAGCGGAACAGGAAGGTGCAGATGCCATTTCCTTTACCTCCCCCTATTATTTCAAACCGGCCAACGTAAAACAATTGGCCAAATGCTGCCAGGAAATTGCTTCTGCTGCGCCAAAGACTGCATTCTACTATTACCATATCCCGGTTTTGACGGGTGGAACCTTCAACATGATCGACCTTTTGCAAGAAATCGATGAACAGATTCCAACCTTTAAAGGCATAAAATATACCCATGAAGATTTTATGGATTTCCTTTCCTGTTTAAATTTTAAGAACAGAAAATATGATATGTTATGGGGAAGAGATGAAAACATGTTATCTTCCCTAATCCTTGGATCTAAAGGTGCAGTGGGCAGTACGTATAATTACGCCGCCCCGCTTTACTTGGACCTTATGGAAGCCTATGAAAATTCTGATTTCCAGAACGCCAATGCCCTTCAGCAAAAATCGATCGATATGATCCGGTTATTGGGCAAATATGGAGGTATTGCAACCGGAAAGGCCTATATGAAATTAATAGGTTTGGATTGTGGAACATTCCGCTTACCTATTGCCAATATGACAGAGGAGCAGTTTGCCTTATTCCAAGCAGATGTGGCTGACCTCGGTTTTGAACATTTTAAATCAATTCGTTGATGCGAAACATCGGGTTTATGATCATGACCATACTATTAACGGGATGTGAACCGAAAAACACATCCTTAGCAGTACAATGGCTACCTTCGGCAAACCTGCCTATGCAGGAAGAAAAGGCGCATCTGGGTCTTGCAGGTCCTGTTACCGGCATACTACAGGATAAGTTACTTATTGCTGGAGGCGCAAATTTTCCTGACGGAATGCCTTGGGAGGGTGGTAAAAAGAATTATCACAACTCCATTTACCTCTATGATATCGTAGGAAAGGAATTGCAGTTCAAAGAAGAAATTGCTTTGGATAGGGAAATTGCCTACGCGGCCAATGTGGTTATGGATGATAAGCTTTATAGAGCTGGTGGAGAAGACTCTACTGGAGCTATCAAGAACTTCCAAGCCTATTCGATCTCGGAAAATAAGGAGCTGAAAACGGAAGAACTATCCGAGTTGCCCTTAGCGTTGACCAACGCTGGGCTTGTGCATCTTTCGGACAAACTTTATTTCGTTGGTGGGGAAAATGCCGAATTGGTTTCCAATAAGATATATTGCTATCAAATCGATCAAGATAATAAGGGCTGGCAAGAATTCCTGACCCTGCCCTACCCGATTTCCAATGCTGTAGTGTTGGCCGACGGAAAAGAAAAGATATATATCGTTGGGGGTAGAAAGAAGAATGTGAATGCCAAGAGCGATATCTACGATCAGGTCCTTGAAGTGAATATAGGCAGCAAGGAAATAAAAGCAATCAGTAGATTAGCAAAGCCGATGGCTGCAGGAACCGGTGTATTATATAAAAACCATCTCCTATTGTTTTCAGGAGATGATGCCCGTACTTTCCATCAGGTAGAACAGGCCATCGCCAACATCAACTTAAATAGCGATCCTTCTAAAAAGGATAGCCTTATTACCGCCAAAAACAATATCTTGGTGAACCATCCTGGTTTTGAACGCCAGGCATTGGCGTTAAACCTAAGTGATTTGACCTGGAAAACATTAGCAGCATTACCATCAGCAGGAACAGTAACGACAACTGCCCTATTACATCAAGATTTATTGATTATTCCTTCGGGGGAGATCAAAGCCGGCGTAAGAACAGATCAGATCTTATTGGGGCAATTAAAATAATTTTTTACTACCATGAAAAATAGCAGAAAATATCCTTGGGTGATTGTCGGATTATTATGGTTTGTGGCTCTTCTGAACTACATGGATAGGCAAATTCTATCGACCATGCGACCAGCGATGGCCCTGGATATTTCTGAATTGGAGAGTGCCGCCGTATTTGGCAACCTCATGGCTATCTTTTTATGGATCTATGGATTTATGAGCCCGGTAGCGGGTATTGTAGCCGACAAATGGAACAGAAAATGGTTGATCGTGGGGAGTCTGTTTGTATGGTCGGCCGTAACCATGGCTATGGGCTATGCAGATACCTACGAACAATTATATGCCCTACGGGCTATTATGGGCGTTAGTGAAGCCCTATACATCCCTGCAGGTTTATCTTTAATCGCCGATTACCATTCCGACAAGACCAGATCACTGGCCATAGGTATACACATGACCGGGTTTTATTTTGGACAGGCCTTAGGGGGATTTGGTGCCACCGTCGCTGCCTCCTATTCCTGGCATTATACCTTTATCCTCTTCGGACTGATCGGGATTATATATTCCTTTATATTGATCTTCTTCCTTCAAGAGGCTCCGCACCGCAGCGAAACCAACACCCTAGTAAAGGAAAAAGTACCTGTATGGAAAGGCTTATCGGTGCTATTTTCCAATATTGCGTTTTGGGTCATCCTATTATATTTTGCCATCCCCAGTCTGCCGGGATGGGCAACGAAGAATTGGCTGCCAACCCTTTTCTCTGAAAACCTGCATATCCCGATGGAACAAGCTGGCCCATTGGCCACCATTACCATTGCGCTATCCTCCTTCTTTGGGGTCATCCTGGGGGGAATATTATCCGACCGTTGGATACAGAAAAACATTAAAGGAAGGATCTATACCAGTGCCATTGGCTTGGCCTTGACCATCCCTGCCGTGATCCTGATGGGATTTGGCGACAATGTCTATGCAATCGTCGCAGCAGGTTTGATGTTCGGGTTTGGATTTGGCATGTTCGACGCCAATAATATGCCGATCCTTTGCCAGTTTGTATCTTCCAAATACAGAGCAACCGCTTATGGGATCATGAATATGGTCGGTGTTTTTGCTGGTGCATACATTACAAAGATCTTAGGTGCATCTGCCGATGAAGGCCGTTTGGGAAGTGATTTTGCCCTTTTGGCAGGTATCGTGCTCTTGGTGCTGATCATTCAATTAGCCGTTTTAAGACCAAAGTCACATGAAGCCGTATCTTAGTTCCATTCTTATATTCCTCTTTTCCATTCAACTCCTTCTTGCCCAACAAAAAAAGAAGGTGGCCTGTATCGGTGATTCGGTTACCAAAGGCTATGGATTGGCCAAGGGAAAATCCTATCCAGACCAACTTCAGTCCTTATTGGGTGAAGATTATATCGTTGAAAATTTTGGGAGAAATGGGGCTACATTGCTCCAGCATGGGCATAACCCCTATTTAAAATCTGAAGAATTAAAAGCAGCGTTGGAGTTCCAGCCTGATATCGTGGTTATCGCGCTTGGATTAAATGATACCGATCCGCGGAATTGGCCTAATTATCAGATGGAATTCAGAAAAGATTATCATCAACTATTATCACTTTTCTGGCAGAACAATCCCGCCGTGGAATTCTATATCTGTAAGATGACGCCGATTTTCAGTGGTCATCCTCGTTTTTTATCGGGGACTCGGGATTGGTATGATCAGATTCAAAAAGAGATCGTAGCTATTGCCAAGCAGCATGATATCCCATTGATCGATAATCATCAATCCCTTGCCAGTCGGATCGATCTGTTCAACGATTTCCTCCATCCCTCGGAAGCAGGTGCAGCAATGATCGCCAAACAAGTGCATGGACATTTGGTTCCGAAGGAACAAGAACTTTCGGTGGAGCATCCTTTTGGTTCCCATATGGTGTTGCAACGAGATAGGAAGAATGTGTTAAAAGGAAAATCGAATGCTTTCTCGGAAATCAGTGTGCAACTTAAAGGTAGAACCTACCAAACACAAGCAGATTATTTGGGAAATTGGAAAGTAGATCTTCCGCCCACTCCAACCTCAGGCCCAACGGATATCGTCATTCATGCACAAGGGGAAAACCTAACTTTAGAAGATATATTGTTTGGGGATGTATATTTAGCTTCGGGCCAATCCAACATGGCCTTTCCTTTAAAACATGCCCTGCAATCGAAAGAGTGGATCGAAAAGACCAGCAACAATCCTAACATCAGGTTATTCAAGCATAAAGCGATTGCAGAGACCAATAACCAGGCTTGGACTGCGGAAATCCTGCAACAAGTAAACGACTTAGCCTACTTTAATGGTACATGGGAAAAGCCGACAAAAGAACATGCCGCTGATTTCTCGGCCGTCGCCCTTTCTTTTGCCCAGGATATACAATTGAAATCAGGGGTACCAGTAGGGATAATTGAATTGGCTGTGGGTGGATCGAATACGGAATCCTGGATTCCGAGGAAAGCTCTGGAGGATGATGACCTGTTAGCCTCTTATATACATTCTTGGAAAACTGCTGATTTCATCCAGGATTTTTGTCGGGAGAGAGCATCCGTAAACTTAAAGAACTCCACGCTCAAAAACCAAAGACACCCGTATGAACCTGCCTACAATTATGAGGCTGGTATGGCTTTATGGAAGGATGTACAGTTTAAGGCTATTCTATGGTATCAAGGGGAAAGTAATGCCCATAACCTGGAATTACATGAACATCTTTTCGGAACATTGGTTCAATCATGGCGGGAGGAACTGCAGCAGCATGTTCCCTTTTATGTCGTTCAGCTTTCCAGCCTGAACCGTCCATCTTGGCCAAGATTTCGGGAGAGTCAACTCCTATTAAGCCAAAAGCTGCCAAACGTACATATGGCCGTTTCCTCGGATCTTGGCGACTCGACGGATGTACATCCAAGGGATAAGGTTCCAGTGGGTTTGAGGCTATCGGCCCTGGTCCAACAACATGAATTCAAGAAGCCAATAAACGCTGATGCTCCTTATGCCGTAAGCTATGAGCTAAAAGGAAGCAACCGGTATGTGCTTAAATTCAATAACTGCAAAAGCCTTTCCACGAAAGGAAATCAGCCCTTAAAAGGCTTCCAGATCATGGATATCTATGGAAAAATAGTGGATCTTGAAGCCGTTCAAATCGAAAAAAACAACATTATCATAACCACCGCGGAGAAACCGACCCGAATACTATATGCCTATGAGCCTTTTACCAGGGCAAATCTGCAGAATGAGATGGGTACTCCCGCATCGACCTTTTCTATAGCTATAAAATAACACCATGTATACGACCCAGGAACTTGCCGAACTTGCCGATTTTTATAAGAACCAATTGTTGAACGATACGGTCCCTTTTTGGTTTCCAAGGTCTTTTGATGAGGAATTTGGAGGATACCTGCTGATGCGTGATGCGGATGGCAGTTTGATCGATACAGATAAGGCGGTATGGATTCAAGGCCGGGCATGCTGGCTATTGGCAACCCTGTACAATACAGTGGAGCAGAAAGAAGAGTGGTTGAAAGGTGCCCAACTGGGATACGCCTTCCTGAAGGAAAAATGTTTCAACGCGGAAGGAAAAATGTATTTCCACGTGGATAGAGCTGGCAACCCGATCCGGATGCGTCGCTATTTTTTCTCGGAGACCTTTGCGGTGATCGCCTTCGCTGCTTATGCGAAAGCATCGGGCGATGAAGAGGCTGCGGAATTGGCGCGGAAAATCTTTGGTACTTGTATGCAATATGCAGATGGAAGCCTTAAAATGGATCCGAAGTTTGAGGATACGAGACCATCCAAGGGTATTGGCATACCGATGATCATGATCAACACCGCACAACAATTGCGGGAAAGCATCGGAGATCCCCGTTGTGATGTGGCAATTGCCAATTGGATAAAAGAAATCGAAAGCAATTTTGTGAAGGATGATATCCGTTGTGTGATGGAACAAGTGGCACCGGATGGAAGTATCATTGACCACATCGATGGTAGGACCTTGAATCCGGGACATGCGATTGAAGGGGCCTGGTTTATCCTGCACGAAGCCCGATATAGAAATAACGATCCAGCGATGATCGATTTAGGTTGTAGAATGTTGGATTATATGTGGGAAAGAGGTTGGGATAAAGAACATGGCGGAATATTGTATTACCGGGATGTTTATGATAAACCAGTTCAGGAATATTGGCAGGACATGAAATTCTGGTGGCCTCAGAACGAGGCGATCATCGCTTGCCTTCTGGCCTTTCTGATGACCAATGAAAAGAAATATGCCGAAATGCATAAACAGATCCATGACTATGCCTATGCCTATTTTCATGATAAGGAAAATGGCGAATGGTTTGGTTACCTGCATCGGGATGGCCGGATCGCCCAAACTGCCAAAGGGAATCTGTTCAAAGGACCATTCCATCTACCAAGGCAAGAATGGTATTGTTCTCAGATCATACAGCAATTCTTGGCCGATAAATCCATAAACTCTTAATCGTTGGAATAATGAAACTAAAATTTACTTATTTTCTTTTATTGGTCTTGTTGCTGCGTATTCCTACGAGCTTATTTGCCCAACAGGCACTCATCCCCCTTCCTCAAGAGCTGAGCTGGAAGAAAGGTACACTGAATTTGGATAAAGGGATTTTTATTCCAAATTATCTTTTTTTCAAGAATGAGATGGGCCTTGTTAAACAGTTTTTTGAACAGAATAATATAAAGGATTTTGAAGAAGGGAGAAGAAAGCCTCTTTTTACTTTACAATTATTGACCAAGACCGAATTAGGAAACGAAGGTTATAATTTAGAGATCAATGCGAAGGGGATTACGATTGGAGCTGAGCAGGAGACTGGCTTATTCTATGCCCTTAAAACATTGGAGCAATTGTTACTGGAGAACAAAAAGCTCCCTTATGTCAAAATAAGGGATATTCCCGCTTTTTCCTTTCGGGGATTTTTACTGGATGTAGGCCGAAATTATCAGCCCATGGCTATGCTCAAGGAGCAGATCGATGTGATGGCGAAGTATAAATTGAATGTGCTGCATTTTCATTTCACGGAGGACATCGCTTGGCGATTGGAGAGCAAAAAATATCCGGGCTTAACGGCCAGCAAAAATATGACCCGTTGGCCTGGAAAGTATTATACCGAAAAGGAATTTAAGGAACTGATCGATTATTGTAAAAAAAGGCATATTCTTTTCTTGCCCGAAATCGATATGCCAGGCCATAGTGCTGCCTTCGAAAGGTACTTTGGGCATAATATGCAGTCGGATTCGGGGATGTACTATATCAAATCCCTATTAAAGGAGTTTAAGGAAACCTATCCTTCCTTAACGCATCTGCACATTGGGGGCGATGAGGTCAAAATCAGCAATAAGAATTTCATGCCTGAAATCACGCGATTTGTGGAAGATTTGGGATTTAAAACCTATGGTTGGGATCCTGGAAGTAACCTGCAGGCAAGAACTGTTCGGCAGTTGTGGATGGGTGGTCCTAAAGCCATCGATCAGGCTAGCCAGTTTGAGTTCATCGATTCCAAGCACCTCTACATCAACCATATGGACCCCTTGGAAACTGTAACCACCCTTTTCTTCCGGCAGTTTGCCGAGCAAAAGCAGGAAAGTGAACAGTTGAAAGGTGCTATATTATGTTCCTGGCCAGATCGGGCGGTAGCCCATCCGGAAGATATGTTCCTACAGAGTGCTATCTACCCAGGATTGTTAACCTTTGCAGAAAGGGCTTGGCGGGGCAATGGAGAAACGGAATGGAAGGCTAATTTACCGCAGGAAGGAACGGCATCGTTCGAGGCGTTTTCGGAATTTGAGACGAGATTATTGCAGCATAAGGAACGATTTTTTGAAGGGATGCCTTTTCCCTATGTGCAGCAGACGAAGCTAAAATGGGAACTGATTGGTCCTTTTGACAATGGAGGCGATCTTCAAAAGCGTTTTGATATTGAGCAAGCTCCTTTTGCGGATCATTTGAAAGTAGCCAAAACACAGGTTGGTGCCACGGTGATCTTAAGGCACTGGTGGGCGGATGTTGTCAAAGGCGCGCTTGATGATCCAAAACCGAACAGCACCTGGTATGCAAGGACAAAAATATGGAGTGACAAGGAGGAAGTTCGTTCCTTTTGGATCGGATTTGGAAACCTTTCCCGATCCTATGCTAGCGATACACCTAAGGAAGGGACTTGGGATGACCTTTCGAGCCGGGTTTTTGTAAATGGCTCGGCTATCCCTGCTCCTTCTTGGCTTTTTCCAGGCCGAAAGGGTAGCTTGGAAGTTCCATTGATCGATGAAGGGTATTCTTTCCGGATGCCAACAAAAATAAAATTAAAAAAAGGCTGGAATGAGGTGCTAATCAAGGTTCCTGTGGGTAAATTTGCAGGGAAAGATTGGCAGAATCCAGTGAAATGGATGTATACCTTTACACCGATACCGTAAACCAACAAAAACATCATATATGAAAAAATTACTTTTATCCTTACTTGCTGCTTGCTTTATTTCGGGCACACAGGCCCAGGAAACCGTTGTTTTCCGTTCTGGAGAAGATGGCTATGCCAGTTACCGCATCCCGGCTTTGATCAAAAACAAAAACGGTGACCTGATAGCCTTTGCGGAAGGACGAGTTGACCATGCTGGAGATTATGGAAATGTGGATATTGTGTATAAGATCAGTGAGGACAATGGGAAAACTTGGGGGAAATTGGCGATTGCTGCTGATTATGATAAGTTGCAGGCGGGTAATATGGCGCCAGTAGTGGACCTAACGGATCCGCAATATCCTAAAGGAAGAATATTTTTGTTCTATAATACTGGTAATAACCATGAGGGCGAGGTGAGAAAAGGAAAAGGACTTCGTGAGGTATGGTACATTACTTCGGTGGATGGTGCGAAGACCTGGTCGGAACCGGTAAATATTACCACGCAGACGCATCGTCCGAAGCAACCGCAGTTGAACCCTTCTTATAATTTCTCAGAAGATTGGAGAACATATGCGAATACGCCTGGCCATGCTTTTCAATTTGTTTCCGGACCGAAGAAAGGAAGGATCTATGTGGCAGCTAATCATAGTGCTGGCGACCCTGCCCCTGCCGGAAAGGATTGGAATGCACATGCATTTTATTCCGATGATCACGGAAAGACTTTTCAGTTGAGTGATAATGTGCCTTTTAAGGGATCTAATGAGTCTTTGGCAGCACAGATCGGGGATAATGAGGTGTATATGAGTTCGAGAAATCAACAGATCCAACCGAAGCAACGGATTATTTCTATTTCTCATGATGGGGGTGAATCTTGGGTTTCTTCAGCACCAGATCCGAATCTGCCTGATCCGATCAACCAGGGAGCTGTGCTTTCTTGGAAGAAGGGGAAGGGTTTTATCTTGGCGCATATTAATGCTGCGGATCAGAATAACAGGGATAATTTGACGTTGAGGTTGTCGAAGGATAAGGGAAAAACCTGGTATTTTAATAAAGTGATTGCGAAAAGCCCGGCTGGGTATAAAGGATCGTATTCTGCGTATTCGGATATTGTGTTGATCAAACCGAAACTGATGGGTATTGTGTATGAAAAGGATAATTATAAAGAGATTGTTTTCTTAACGGAGAAATTGAAGTAAGGGGGCTCGTCATTGCGAGGAACGAAGCAATCTTTACCCGTCCTTTAGATTTGTATAATAATAGAAAGGGTTAATTGTTTAAGTTATCCTTTTAGAAAGATTACCTAAAACGGTAGCGGCAAATTCTCTTTCCGTGAAGGTTTTTAT
>NZ_JAYLLN010000016.1:0-71485 GCF_037126265.1 Sphingobacterium tenebrionis | reverse complement strand
TCATCAATGATGTTCAGGGTCCTGAACTTGCGCTTATTGGTCAGTACGTCGCTCATAAAGTCCAGAGACCATGTTTTAAGCGGCCTTTCTGGAATCGATAACGGTTGCTTTACCCGGGCTGGAAGTCGTCTCCTGGTCTTTCTGCGACGGTTCATCCCCAAGAGTTGATACACCCTGCGGATTCGTTTGTAGTTCCACTTCAGTCCCTCATGTCGGATACGTGAATAGTAAAGGTCCTGTCCTTCGGTTGGATACCGATCGGCCAGCTCTCGGAGCTTCGCTATCGTTTCGCTGTCGTCCTTCCTGTTCCTGTAATAATACATCGACTTCGGCAGGTTGACAACCTTGCAGGCCCTGCTGATGCTGATCTGGTGCATAGAAATAACATAAGCAGCCATATCCTTGCGCTGGCAGGGCCTTAGAACTTTTTTGATAGTACGTCCTTGAGGATCTTGTGGTCCAGGGCGAGGTCCGCATACATCTGCTTGAGACGGCGGTTCTCTTCCTCCAGTTCCTTCATACGGCGCAGCTCTTGGCTGTCCATCCCGGAATACTTCTTCTTCCAAGTGTAAAAGGTTGCTTGGTGGACACCCAACTCCCTGCAGATGTCCGAAGTGCTTTTACCCGATTCATGTTGCTTGATCGCAGAAACAATCTGGCTCTCGCTGATTCTTGTCTTTTTCATTGTACTGTTCTAAGTTACGAATTTTCGCGTTTCAGACAGTCCGAATTTTCGGGAGGGTTACACCTAAACTTGTAAAGTTAGGTCTTTCAACAAGAAAAAATACTACTCCAATTAAAAATAATAAACCTATAAATAATACATATAGGTTATAGAAAATATCCATAATTTCCAGGTCAATAAAATAATAATACGGTTAGTCATTAGAAACATTCAAAACTAGCGTTTGTTAGTTTTGATATGCTGTATCTGCTTCAGCAGCTATGTTAGTTTGTAGCTCGCTAGAGCTGCAATTATCTTCTATTTTTTAAAAATTCTACTCAGAACTAAATCTAGTAAAGTTATTTTGAGACACAAAAGTGATATATTTGTTTTCTAGATCAATTGTAAAATCAAAATCTAATTTTTTATCACTATCTTGAGTTAAATCATCGCATCCATAATAGTAATACACCGAATAACAAAGCTCAAAATTACCTTCTAAGGTATTCAAATTAGCGTTCAATGTCTCCAAAGTATAATCTGAAATTTCAGGTGCTCCATGTTCAGATTGATCTAAGCTAAGCATGTAGTTTAGAATCATTCCTTCAACATTTTCACCTGTAGAACTTTTTTTAGAAAAGTCCTTGATTATATTTTTAATAAATTCATAAAATGATTCTTCATCAAATATTTCTTCCTCATCGATAATTGTATTAAAGGATTTAATTAGTTCAACTTGATCATTAGATAATGCCACTTTGAATTCTAGAGGTGTTTGTTCCATCTTATAATTATATTTGTTATTAATCAGTTAGTCAATAAAAATACACCCAAAACTAGCAAGCGCTAGTCTTGGTATACTGTGGCTGCTTCAGCAGCTAAGTTAGTTTGTGGCTCCCTAGAGCTGTTAGTATTATCTGCTACCTTCACCTGCCCATTCATCAGCATCGGCATGAGATGCAACAAGGCAGGTATCTTCACTCTCGAATCTTCGTTAAATTTCATTAATAGGTGTATGGTTTTTTACTCCTTAAAGATATCTTTAATTAATAAATATTACTAAATATTAATGAATAAAAATCAACATTAATCACGTATAATATATACGGGAACCCGTAATTACACATCTTTAATCAATAATATTTATCTTTATTCACTATTAATTATACAACCATAATATAACTATACCTAATTTTTTAAAATGAAATTTTACTGTATCAAACAACTAGAATATTCACCTGATGGAGTAATATCAAAATATAGAACAAATATCCAATTAGTTAGCCTACAACAGGGCAGTGTAGATGGAGAGTGCGGTCCACATTCAAACAAAAAACCTTGAAAACATTTAATTTTCAAGGCTTTATATTATTTTACTAATATCTAATTTTATCCAATTATATACAACTACTTCCCAATACAAAAAGTATTACAGGTTGATTTTCAGCGAATTAATTTTTAAAAAGTACAGATTAAGTACAAACTATTAAATGTTTATCCTATAAATCCCTTCAATCTTTTCATCTTCAAATGTTTTGATAGCGTTATTATGGTAATTTTTCAACCATACATATTTCGATAAAACACTATCTTTAGTCTTAGATGCTTCTGATACCTTTCCGTCTTTATTAAGTTGTTCAATCTTTTTTGTAACGACATCTGTATGATATATTATAGCATCTCTGTGATGAGTGAAAAAATTATGATATAAAGCCATGTTTTGAAAATCTAAGCCGCCTTGAAGGCCGATTCTAACCATCAATCGAGCGTAATCAAAAAACATTATTTCCTCTTCTTGGGCAAATATGGTCGGAATACGATAAAGTCTAGCCGAAAGAAAATTAATCGCCTCAATAAGCGGTTGATTCTTTTTTATTTCATCTGAAATTACAATTCTAGGATATTTAGCTATTCTACTTTCTAATTTATAAGCTTCAATTATACCTGATCCGACTGCAAAATTTCCATCTATCTTTGCGTATCTATTAGATATACCACCTCTAACAAATATTTTCTTTTTTTCTAAGCAATGATATAGATACCATTGCAACCGTAGAGCTATTATAAAAAATGAATTTGCGGAATGAAGATAATATAATGCATCGGAAATTTCTGTATTCAATTCTTTAGGTTTATATGTAATAACCAATGAATCTGAAATCAATGCGTGCTGAATATCGTAATATTCATAAATATTAAAATTGGACTTCTCATACCCTCTACGCATATCATCGTTATCTTGTTGTCTAAAAATATCAGCATTTTTCGACATGAAGGAAATAAACTCGTCAGCATGTTTATCAGATTCTATCGTGCCATTTATTTCACCATACCCCAGCATATCTATAAAAAGTGTCCATTGTATTAATTTCATATTATTTCGTTAACTTAAAATAAGTGTACATAATTATCTTTATACATATCGATTTTAAGATCGCAAACTATACTAATTTTCAAGGAGTTTGTAATCCAAGTATCTTCAAACAACCAATATTTATCATGAATATCCTTGCGTTGTTCACACCGCTCTCGTTCGCTGCATAACCATCACGTATAATGCTTATCAAATCAAATTTAATACGACATTTAGTTTTTTTAGAAATTATAAGATAACTGGCAATCTCACGCCCAATTTGTACACCTTATGATAAGCCTTAATTTCCTGTCGTTCCCGATTAATGGTCTGTAAGTTGAAATCCTCGACCCCATTATCCATATCAGGATATATGATTAAACAATCAATATTTATATCATCTTCCACTTTAAGTTTCTTTCTGACTTTGTTTAAGCGTGCATAGCCAGCGACCTGCCGTATGTCTTGATGTAGATGCCCTGCCTTATAATGCAACTTATACTTAGCGTCTATTACCATTCTAAACTCTGCATGTGAAATCAAAATATCTAGTGCATTGCCGTAGGTCGCAAATTGATAATTTATCTCTTTCACTAAATCGGAATTATCTTTCACCATTTTACTATACACATACAATTCAAATAATCGTGGCATATCAATCCAAAATGGCGGAGTCAATATTTTGCGATTGATCGTCTTAGTTATATTGTAAGCAAACTTCTTTAAAATAAACCCTCCAGTACGTACTGCATCCTTATAATCTGCATAGAAAGGATTGTATTTAATCGATTTTATTTCTGACTCTTTGATATCTGTCGAAATTAGCTCGAATGCTGGTCTACAATAATTAATAGCATCTTGAATAACATTGTAATTCTGTGATAGTAGTTCCTTATGATTCTCTACATAACTGATCACAAACTGTAATACCTTTTTCAAAAATCTATTTTCCAGATGATCTTCACCAAACACTTGGTATTTGCAAAAGGTACTGGTGAATCTGTTTTTAAAAACGTTTTGTTTGATATGCTGCCCCACTAAAATCTTTCCTTTTACTCTATTACTGAGGTTTTCTCGTACTTTATAGTAATTCTTCTTCAAACCTTTGCGAACAATAGACTTCAACGTTTGTAAAAAGCGTATAATCAAGAAAGGAGTTAATTTATCATCTTTCTGTTCAATAGAAATCTGCTGAGAATCCCAGTCAATCTGAACTAAATCCTTAATCTCTCTATTGCTTTCAGAAATAGATGTTACCTGCAATAGCATATTTAAATAATCCAGCTCGTAGTGTTTGTCTTGAAACTCTCCTTTGCTCGAATCTAAATTATCGTCCTCATCTTCTAATTTTCGGATAAATAATTGACTTGTAGCATGATTGATTTTGGGTTCGACATACAAATATCGACCGGTTTTCCCTAACCAATCTATCCCGATACAATAATCAGCTTTTAATTGATATTCAGCTTCCCTCTTCTCAAATATATATCGATGACTGCTATTATTGAATAGCTTAGAACGCACTTGATCAAATCGTTCAAAATCAGCGACTCCTAAAGAAAGTCCGTCAGCTGAAACAACAAGATTATCTTCCGATTCACTCAGACGGATATAAAAAGTCTTATGTTCAAATAATCGAATACCCATTAGATTGACGGATTCAGCGCTTCAATTTTCTGTTTGATATTATCTCCTATCAAAACGCCATCTTTGACATATTCGAATAAAATAGGTTTTATCTCATATCGCAAACGAATAGCAATACTACCGCCTTCTTTAGATTTGTCAATGAAGTACGAATGCCCCAATTGAACATCTTTCTTTTCAAATTCGGGGGATAGGTTAGTGTCAAAAAGTTCTGAAACTTCATAGAATAATTGCGAATCAAATACAATTCCATCCTCTTCAGACAAATCTTTTGGTAAGACATCCACGAAAGCAAAACGCCTACGTATTGCATAATCAATATGTCCAACCGAACGATCAGCTGTGTTCATCGTTCCAATGATATAAAGATTGGGAGGCAAAGTAAGTTTATTCTCACCTTCAACAGCATACATGCTTTCAACAGCTTCACCTCTGTATTCAAATGCGTAAATCAATTCGCCTAGCACTGAGGAAAGATTCGCGCGATTGATTTCATCGATAATGAGAACGTAGTTTTTTAAAGCGATTTCTTGTTTAGGTAAATCGGTTTTATTCGATGAACTTTTGAATGAGTAATATTTTTCAGCAATTTTGATGAAATAAGTAGCGTGTTGTCTGGTCAGTTCCTCCAAATCTGTCATTTTTTTAATGTCCTGACGCTCTTTAGCTCCTGAATTAATAATCTTTTTTAATTCGGAGAATTTCATATTCAAACCTTTGCTATGAGCAACCCAATTATCACCTTTATATTTAAATCTTGTTTCATCTGCCGAAAAGAGATAGACAGCATCAGTAATATTGTATTTATGATCTTCGCTCTGTGCTATTTCCTCTTTGAGATAGTCTATAAAGGCATCGAAAGAATCTTTTTCTTCTAAATCTATTTGTGGAGTCAATGATCCCAAATAATTGTCTAGTGCCTCTTTAGCAAACTTTCCTAAAGTTTTATCCTCTGCTTCATATATTATCCCGTCACCATCTGCGCTAGGTTTAGAAACAATCCCTCTAACAAAGTCTTCATAGGTGTAGCTTGGATGAAATTGTAGTAATTTTATTTCTGGATGTAGTGTCTTCGCATCATCTATATAGCCAATCCTATGGTATATCTTTTGTGCCAATGCTACAGCTATATCTTTCTTAGCATTAGACCACCTTTTCTGTGAATAAGCTCTGATAATGTTTTCGTGATCAACCTCTGTTCCACCAGTTAGAAGAATACTATTAAAACCTATTGAATCAACACCCTTATTAAGCACGGTATCGCCTACCTTTAGAACTTCTAATATATGTTTTTTTAATATGTTTAATGGCTTTGCTTTTTTGACAGAAAACTCATATGGCACAATTAATCGCTCAGCAATTTCCTTAGCAAGCTTCGTTTTTCCGGTTCCCGGAGGACCTTGTAAAATGATCTGCCTCTTGTATTTCAAAAGGTTTACTATACCAACCATAACATCCCCTTTATATTTACTTATTATCGATTCAAATTTTTCGAGGTATTCCTTACCCTTGACTTGGACTATCCCCTGTTGTAATGGATAATTAAATCTATCTTCTTCTCGTAGATTTAGAAATTCTGCTTCGTAAATAAAAATATTTTCATCGAAAGGAATTTGAAGTTCTGTGAATTCTCGCTCAAATGCTTTAAATTCCAAAACGCTTTTTCTTTTTGATCTTATTCTTGCAATATCTAAGACAGTATGGCCATCAGTAACAAATAAATATTCATCAACAGCATAATCTTTGTCTTTCCACCCTATGACAATGTCGTGTTCTTTGATAAAATCGTAAAAAAGTGGAGTTCCTGATCCCCATCGACATCCTAATTTCCAAAGTGCCATAATTTACCTATGATTTACACTGTTTTCTAAATATTCCAATAATTCGCAGAGAACATCAATATCTCGAGCGATTGCATTGTTCAGGAAGATAAGTGTTTCATTAATTTCATCAAAGTTTAAACGAGACTCCTCGTATTTATACGGTAGAAATTCTTGCATACTAAGTGAGTTATTATGAGCGAGTTCATTCCGGTCCAAAGAGTTTAATTTAGAATAAACATCTAGTAAATATTTAAATGAACTGGACTTTTCTATTCCATTAAACTCGGATTTTACTTTGCCCAACAATTTTTGATTAAAATAAATCTGCCTTTTCCCGAAAGGTTTCTCGAAATTGAAATTGATAAAGCTAGCTACTCGATTCCAGTAGGCATAGACTGCATGAACAGTGGATTCAACAAAAAAAGCGTATCGATGATTATATTGATTTGGAAACCCAATCTTTTTGCTCCTTAGTGAATCAAAGAACAAACAGTTTTTCAGTCCAAAATGAATCTGACTACTCAGACCTTGAATCTCATATAAAAAATGATAACCATTTTCCTCCATATTTTTATCAAAAGCAGATAATCGAACTATTCTATTCCAATATGAATTGGGATAATACTTATCGTCTTCTGTCAACAGGTCTGTAAGCGAATATTCCTCTTCAAATTGGGACAACGATTTATTGTATGATTTTAACCAATCTATATTATCCATAATTTAAACTAGTTGCTTACGAAGTTTCACAACGAGATCTAGTATTTTTTCTGTATCGATTTTAGAGAATTTTTCAGCTTTTGTCTTATATCCTTTTTGCTCGATCTCCCAATTTTCCATACTAGCGTAAATTTCGTCTATTTTATCCGTTCCCAAATCATTCATTATTTTTAACACAGTATTAAACAATTCTATCTGATTAGATTTTTTTCCAATAATTGGTAAAGAATAAATCTCTAAAAGCTGTGTAAGTGATTGTATATAATCTTTATAGACAGGATTCGAAAAAGCATCTAATACGGTTGTTTTTTGTTTTGGTTCTAAACAAAGTACTTTTCCTTTTTCTGTAGATTGTGTCGTTAAATATGGGTTAGATTCCAATTCCAATCTTAATTGCACAGAAAATGCACCGTGATTAGAACTTTGGTACGAATACGGAAAAAAAGAAGATTCTTTATGGTAAAGATGATCTAAATTATATGCTGTTTTCTGCATAATGACTTCACCATAATTGATACCTAAGTTTTGCTTAAACATCATCTGCATCAATGCTAATTGGATAGATCTATCCATTTGAACGGATTCTACCGCCGCCATTTTACTTTCAAACGCTTCTTTTAAAACCGCTTGCATCAGCATATTGGCATACTGCTCACTTTGGGCTATTTCTTGCTCCAAAGCCATATATTTTACCATTAAACTTTTTACTTTTTCTACAATAGCTTGTTGTTCGCAAAGTGGTGGCAATGGAATCATGGTATTTAAAACCGTAGATCGACTTAATTCCGTTTGTTTAGTACTTCCTGATACAATAAGGTTATCTTGGATCAGTTTCGATGATAAATGAAATAAAATGTAACTTGATGTTATTGATGGCATAAATCGAATTACAGCAACGTGAGAATCAGCAACTATTTTATCATAATTCGTTTCGTTTACAAATTCTATTAGTCTTCCAACAGTTCCATCTCCTGTTGAATTCCAAAGTAGATCACCATTTCTTAAAAATCGTTCTTCTTCATATTTATCCAAAGTCTGTTCATCAATAAATCTTGCCTTATGAAATTCAAATTTATTCCATTGAACACATTTCTGAGAAATAACGGGAACCGAACTATAATCTACATACTTAGGAGATTTTCCTCGTTGTACATATTTGGCAATTTCTCCCAACCTAACCCATACCCAATTTTCAGGAATTTCAAAAGGTGTTTCTTCTTTTGAAATAGGTGCTAATTCTTTTTCTTTCTTTATTTTTTTCTCTTTGATGAGTTTTGCTTTTTCGGCTTTGATGCGTTTTAGCAATTCTGAAGCTGGCTCAACATTAGGATTTTCAACACGCCAATTTTTTGTCAATTTGCCTTGTATGGCTTCTTGCAAAATGGCTTGCTTTATATTTTCATAATACTTTTTTTGGATTTCAATTTGAGATGAAATTTCCTTTGTTTTATCATAGTCGGACAAAGCATTATCGATTGCTAAAAACAAATCTTCATATCCTTTTACTTTTTCTCCAATCGAAATACGAACAACATCATTCTGAATGTTGGTGTTTACTTTTGGTACAATCAAACTTTTCAATTTCTCAGCATTCACACTTGGTCTAAACTCTCCTTTGTTTAGTGAAACAATTTGAGACCAATAGATGTAACTATTTAAAAACAAATTAATGAATTCAGGATTGTTTTCATTATTGGCTTGTATTCTAATCAAGTAGCCTGCGTAAATAGCATTTTTTGGTGGATTCGAAATTAAAAAACTTTTCCCTGTTGTACCTCCAGTTCTTGCAATGAGTAAGTCATTATTATGCAGCAAATAAGTTTTCTCATCTGTACAATCACAATAAGGAACATCATTCCAATTGACCTTACCATCAGTTATATCACTTATTCTCAAAAATTTATTATTTCCACTTTTTAAGGCAGAAGCATTATAACCATATTGAGTACCTGAAATTAGGTGTTTTAATTTTGTGGTAGCATTATACTTGTCAAATAAATACCTAAGAATTATTGTATTTCTAATTTGATGTTTTATTTGAACTTCATCCTTTAAAAAAGTTAGTGGTACAAATTTGAATTTCAAGCTCATTTTACTAAATCATTTAAAAGGTTTGATATAGTCTTTTGACTTGATTGAATTTTTTCTACTAATTCAATTCTTGAAAACTCGAATTCTTCTTCAATTTCGTGGGGATTCTTAATATCCAAATCCCAGTCTTTTAAATCTTTTACATTTACTTTCCAAGCTTGTTCGTTTTCTTCACGGTTGTTCCACCATCGTATCAACGGTTCAAACTCTTCAAATTGTATGGGTTTGGTTTTGCTGTAACTTTTTTGTCCTTCGGGCAATTTGTGTTCATAATACCAAATATCCTTGGTTTTACTTCCTTTTTCAAAAAATAATAAATTGGTACTTACCGTAGCAGGGAAGAAAGTACTTTGTGGCAAACGAATGATGGTGTGCAAATTACAATCGGTCAATAATTTTTCACGAATTCGGGCTTTTACACCTTCGCCAGTGATAGAGCCATCGGGCAACACAATCGCACATCTTCCGTGTGGTTTCAACAATTGCAACATCAATATCACAAACAAATCTGCCGATTCTTTGCAACGATAATTGGCAGGAAAGTTGGTTTCTACACCGTCAGCAATGCTCGCCCCAAATGGCGGATTGGCAAGAATGACCTCCACTTGGTCTTTTCTGCCAATGCTATTGTATTCTACTTTTAAACTATCTATATAATGATAATCGGGCACTTCTATTTCGTGTAAAATAAGATTGGTCAATCCCAATACAAACGGTACCGGTTTAAATTCCCAACCTGTAATACTGGTTTGTAAAATGCGTTCGTGTTCTACGGTTTTTACATAATTATCCCGAACGTGGTCTATGGCTTCGGTTAAGAAACCAGCGGTTCCCGATGCTGGATCTAGTACACGTTCACCCAATTTTGGGTCGGTCATCATTGTCATTAATTTGGTAATAGCTCTTGGTGTGTAATACTCGCCTTTGTTACCAGCATCACGCAATTCGACCAAAATGCTTTCGTAAATAGTTCCGAAAACTTGCTTATCTCTTGAACTATTGAAATCAATCTCATTAATTTTATTAACGACTTTTCGCAAACCATACCCACTTTTCATATAGTTATTCGAACTCTCAAATACTTCCCTTATAATATTAGCTCTTTTAGGATTCGATGTGCTAAATAAATTACGTAGTGTCTCGAACAATCCTTCATCGCCTTTATGGTAAGAATTTATAAACCGTAACAAATCATCACCAGTAATCCCCTCAGGGTCAGCAGCCCAATTCCTCCACTGAAATTTTTCAGGGATAACAGACCTATAATCATCTCTTAATAATTCAAGTTCTTTATCTTTATCGTCAACAATTTTCAAAAAGAGCATCCATCCCAACTGTTCTAATCGCTGGGCGTCACCCGAAATGCCTCCGCCACTTTCATTACGCATTATATTCCTAATGCTGGTAATTACAGCTCCTATATTTGCCATTATGCTATACTATTATATAATTCTGTTTCTAATTCTTTTAAAGCCAGCAAATATCGTGATTTGCCACCAAATGCATTAATGAGTTCGATGGGTGTTCCCAGTTTATTTAACGGGTCTAATTTTAAAACTTCTGTGCTTTCGATAGTTAGCAGTCCATCTTTTGCATATTTATCTAACAAACTATTTAAAACTTCTTGTGCTTTTTCACCATATTTCGTGAAATAGTTGCGTTTTTTTACATTGTTGGCTCTCTCTTTTCGTGTTAAAGGTTTGGCTTCAAAAGCCAAATGGCAAATCAAATCGAAGGGGTCAAAATCTTTTCCTACTTCCTCTTTTAAAGCATCAAAGAAAATACCTTGCTCTTCTAGCTCTTGGATTATCGCTTCTTTTTTTTCTGCATTGTTCCAACGTAATAAGAATGTTTCTAAAGTTTGGTATTGTTTGGTAACATTTGACTTTGTATAATCCTTTAAACTTTCGGTAATAATTTTTCCGTCAGCTCCAAGATATTGTACACGTTCATTTACGATTTTGACTTGCACGCCATCTACTCTAATTTTTTCTCGTTTGGTATTATCCTCGATTTCTCCGCCACCTTCAACTTCGGGGAAATCTATAACTTCGCCATCTAAAATATCAGTAATAGTTTCATCCGTTGTTTCTTCTCCTGCATCACTTAAATCCTCATCTTCATTTACTTGTTTTATCATTACAGGATCACCATCAAAATCTGGGTCTGCAAACAAATTGGTAACATTTCGGAAATCCATAATGGTAAAATATGTTTTTCCGTATTCTTCGTTAATTCGAGTGCCACGACCAATTATCTGTTTAAATTCTGTCATTGAACCAATATTGCTATCCAAAACAATGAGTTTGCAAGTTTGAGCATCGACACCTGTTGTCATTAGCTTTGAAGTAGTTGCAATAACAGGATAGCGTTCACTAGGATTTATAAAACTGTCTAATTCTCTTTTTCCTTCTTCATTATCTCCTGTAATTTGCATTACATACTTATTGTTTTGAGCAAATAAATCCGCATTGGCGTTAGCCAATGCAGTACGCATTCCTTCTGCGTGCTCAATATCAATGCAGAAGACAATAGTTTTAGCAAATCTGTCGTAACCTTTTAGAAATTCTGTAATCTTTTTAGCTACTAATTTCCTTCGTTCTTCAACGATAATATTTTTGTCAAAATCTGTTCGGTTATAAATTCTATCTTCAACAGGATTTCCATTTTTGTCTAAAAATCCTTGTGGTGGTCTCCAGCCTTCTGCATCAATGTCTAATGTGATTTTCACTACTTTGTATGGAGCAAGAAAACCATCATCAATTCCTTGTTTTAAGGAATAAGTATAAATCGGTTCACCAAAATAGTCAATGTTAGAAACTTCGGTTGTTTCTTTTGGTGTTGCTGTCAAGCCAATATGAGTAGCATTATTGAAATATTCAAGAATTTCTCTCCATTTGCTATCTTCTTTTGCACTTCCTCTGTGGCACTCATCAATAATGATTAAGTCAAAGAAATCTCGACTGAATTGTTTATAAGCGTCTTCTGATTTATTGTCAGACAACCCTTGGTACAATGCTAAGTAAATATTATAAGCAGTATCAATTTTTTTATGTTTGATGATAGTTAGCGCATCTTTGAAATGTCTGAAATCTCCGCGAGCTGTTTGGTCAATCAATGCAGTTCTATCCGCTAAAAACAGAATTCTTTTTTTAACACCACTTTTCCATAGCCTATAAATAATTTGAAAAGCGGTATACGTTTTTCCAGTTCCTGTTGCCATTACTAAAAGAATTCTGTCTAAGCCTTTGGCAACCGCTTCAATCGTTCTGTTTATGGCAATTTGTTGGTAATATCTTGGACTACGTCCGGAGCCGTCTTGAAAATAATCTTGTTTGGCAATTTCCTCAACTTCTGTAGTTTCAATTCCTTTATATTTTTTGTATTTCTCCCACAGGATTTCGGGACTTGGAAATTCGTCTAATGTTATTTCTTTTTCTATTGCTCCGTCGCTAGCTGTTTTGTCATGAAAATAGAAGCCATCTCCATTGCTGCTGAACGCACAGGGAATGTCTAAAGTATTGGCATAATTAAGAGCTTGTTGAATGCCACTTTTTATGCTATGTTTATTGTCTTTTGCTTCGATAATAGCAATCGGAACATTGGGTTTGTAGAATAGAATATAGTCTGCAAATTTTCTTTTTCCTCTTGCGGTCAATTTTCCTTTTACGTAGATTCGACCATCCGTAAAGAAAATTTCACGCCCAATTTGCGTTTGCTCATCCCAACCTGATTTTAAAATCGCAGGCGTGATAAACTTTGCTTTTATGTCAGATTCAGATAAATCCGTTTTATGCATATCTCAATACTTTAAATTTGACCGTTATGTTTATTCTAACCACATATAATCAATTAAAACAGTTAATTAAATCTCCTCTCAATCTCCTTGATTCTATCCAACAACTCATCCCATTTCAAACTCTTTCCCATAATCATGTTTTCCTGCATAGTCTTATAATCTGCTTCCCACTTATCCATAATGTATTCTGGCGGTATAATATCCAATTTCCCTTTGACGTGATTAGAATAATCCATCCCTCTTAATGGCGTAACTGTTTTCCGATGCTGAACGATCGTATTGAACAATGCATCATCAGCAATAGCCATTTCACCATATTCAGCTTTCATAATTCGATCTAAATCATATAAATGCCTGGTTAATCGATCCGTCCTAATCTTGTCGACCGGTTTTGAAAACTCTTCGTGCAATAATAGCACTTTCTCTATAAACGTACGCGTTGGGATAACCACCTGAACATCAAATGAAGGCTCAGTAAAATCAAGATCACTATAATGGTGGTCAAGAAATGATATTACGGATTTTGTTTCAAACGGCTCGGTTAGTGATCTCGCCCCCATTTCCAGAAGAACCCGTTGCTGAATATAAACATTATCCATTGGGACAACGGTTTGGTAATGGATCTCCAATGTATTGGGATCGCTCGTATCATCTATATGATCGTTATACCTTATTTCATATAATTTCCGATCGATACCAAGTTGATCCAGTTGAGTTATAAGCTCCTCGCGGAATTGATTAATAATAAAACCACCAGAAGCCTTCCTCAATTTTTTTATTTGAGATTTAGAGTCCAATTGATCAAATCCCAGCAGATGACGATCAATGATCAAATCTATATCTTCCGAAAAACGGTCTATCAGATTATATGCCTTACTCAAGGACGTGCCACCTTTAAAGATGATGGAATCTGCATATTTGGACTGAAAAACGGCTTTTAATATAACACATACCCACCAATCCTTCTCCACCACAAATGCTGGCAATCCAACTGCATTTTCAACTTGCTCCAAAACCTGAAGCTTTTGTTCATCGGCTAGATTTATCCACATAGGTCAAGACTGATAAAGATTATTGATTTGTTTCTGAATCCATACGGGTGCATATACTACTTGATTTTGCATCACTTTCTCATCTAACTTTTTCACAGCATGCTTGATCGTCTCTAAAAATTCTTCTGTAATCTCTTGTTGCCCTTTCTCCTTAAAAGCCTGCACAATAAGATGTAATAACTCATCTTTTATGGCAAAACTTTTGGGAACAGTTCGTTTAAATTTGATGGTTCGATTTCCTATTTTCACTTCACGTTGCGAGCCGTCAGTCAGGTACACTACCTTTAATGGCACTTGTGTCGTAAGTCCTAGTAAGTACAGTGCCATCACACCTGTTGGAGCAATTCGAGCTTTATCTCTTTTGGCAATTTCCTTTGCAATCTCTCCGATATTAGGATATATCGTACCTAGCAAAGGATCTTTCTTTGGCTTGATATAGATACCATGAGCCAGTCTTTCAATAAGGCCATCGTTCTCTAAACGAGAAAGTATTTTTCTAACATTATCAGAAGATCCATACTTTATAAAATCATCAGCAAAGAACAGTACTCCTCTCTGCGCTTTTACAAGTTTAATTTCTATCTGATTTTTAGATGTTTCCAATTTTTTCCTCTGTTTCGTTGTCACAAATTTAATAAATATTTGTGACAATACACCCGGTATTTGTGATTAAACACGTTAAATGAAATTATTTCATGAGCTCGTTGCACTCGGTTTGAATAGCCGTTAGGCATATTTATCTTTGCATTGATGCATTTAACAATACTTTTAAGTTTATAACCCAACCATGTCTCGATCAGTAAGAAAAACCAAAATATTCGGAATCACTACAGCTGAAACAGAAAAACAAGACAAAAGACGGTGGAATAGAACTTTCCGGAAGGTTTCTAAAAAACTAATCCGTCTAGAAAACGATGCTCCAACTAAAATCCACGGTGTTACGAACGTTTGGGATGGCGCAAAGGATGGAAAGCAGTATTACCGCGGTGCTACAAAAAAAGATATGCGGAAATAGCTTTTTTGTAGCGTTTATCACCCGAAAAAACAGCCATAGCCATCATGATCAATTTCGTCCAGCAATAGTTGGAGATTTACATTTTCAGGCTTTGGTTCATAAGCCTCCCACTTACCCGATCCACGCATCCAATACAGTTTCCATAATTTAGAAGATTTTACAAAACGAAGCTTTGCAAACGGTAATTCTAAAATATTTGTTGGATCATTCCATTGCGGTCTGATCTCAAACAGGAAAGCCGTTTGCCCATCCCACGAATACCCAAAATCCAATTTTTCACGTATCTTTTCCTCCTTGGGTCGCCTAGCTTCTACAAAATTTTTCAATTGCACTTCCACCATGGAAATGGGTTCTTTATTATCCCTCATCGGCATATATTTAAAATTTTGGGTTGGTTCTTCATTTCATACCAGTCATCCAGTACAGAGGCATTGACAAACGTAGTTTCTGCTTCTGTAGAGGTTCCGTATTCTTCGTGGATATGGCCGAAAATATGAAACTTTGGTTTTACCTGTTCGACACGCAAAAGCAAATCCTCACATCCAGTTCGGTTTCCATAAACAGTTTCATCCAAAATACCAAAAGGAGGGCCATGTGTAATCAACACATCTATATCATTTGGAATCAAGTCCCAATGCTTCTTAATTTCACTACCCCGATTACGGTTAAAAGCCCAATTGTTGAACCACGGTGTAATGGGTGAACCCCAAAATTTGACACCATTTATCTCAATACTAGAATCATTCAAGTAAATGATTCCATCAGGGATTACGCTAGATATCATATCAGAATCAGCCTGTTCAAAAAAGAAATCATGATTTCCTGCAACAAATGTTTTGTGTGTATGCGTTTGTTCCGCAAACCATTCCAAAAAATCAACAACCTGCTCTTTTGTTCCTCCTCGAGTAACATCACCAGCATGAATAAAAACATCTCCATCAGGAATTTTTAAGTCTCGATGTTTACCGTGAGTATCTGAAACAGCTACTATTTGCATATCCAAATTTATGGATTATACGCTAAGAGACAACAAAAAATCACCGATATGTTCATAAATCCACATATCAAGATCATTTAATTATTGAACAAGATAGCGTACGCTATCGTATTGGTTAGATTGAAATTGCAACCTTCATTTGACCACAGAGCTTCGATAAATTTATTGATAATGGTACTGCATTAAGAATTAATTTCCAAAAGTCACAACCTTAAACATATTAAGGCAACAGATCACCATACTCGCAGTCCAATATAGTTTTCAATTTTACAAGCATATTGAGATTATACTTGGCTCGATCTTTTGAACTTTCCACATGACCAATGAACCCTGTCGACACATCTAACAGGTGCGCTAACTGTGCTTGTGAAATACCTCGTTCTAATCGAAGTTTTTTCACACTCTCAATTAAATAGATTTCTGTTTCTGTTGCGTGGGGCTTTTTGTCCATCAACGCAATTAAGAAAAGAAAGAAATCAAAAACACCGCTACATGTAACAGTATTATTTTATATATTTGATTTATGAAATGGATATTTTGGTTTTTTGTTGTGAACTTCATTAGTTTCATAGCGCTCATGAAGGGTGTGATCGGTGGCGAAAGCAACTGGATTGGGGTAATAGTTGCATTCTCCGCTTGGGGACTTTTTATCTGGGCGATTGCCTCTAACCAAGAGAAAAAAAGAAAATTAAGAAATAGGGAGAAAATGTTAGATGACTACCTAAGACAACAATTGAGAAAATAACCTAAAACTATATATGATGCGAAATACTATTTTTGGCATATTATGCCTTTTTGTTGTCATGAATATATCTTGTAAAAAAGACGATAAAAATGACATTGACAACTCCATGAGGAAAAAAGCTGTTGAGTTAAGAATTACCTTCGGTTCAAATTATGCTACCTATGGTGTTAATTTCGGGCTACAAGTGGCGAGTATTGATGGTGGTCTGAATAACAGCTTTAGATTTGACGGCATTACTTCAACACCATCCATCCTAAAGGATGCTTCAATAACTCATCAAGCTGAAATGTCACCGATCAGCAGTTCCAGCCAAAGTATTAAGACATCAATGCCCGTTAGCACTTTTTCCATTGCCACAATAGCGGCCAATCTGACCGAAAATTCTACGCCACTAACGGCTAAGTACGAATTTTACATTGATGGTAAAAAGACAGCAGAAAAATCACTTTCATTTCAATCAAACGATTATGCCGCCAAAGTTCTCATTTTTGACGTATCAAATCCTTCCAAACTTACTGAAAACTAAGCGATAAAACCCTACACAATATCATTGTAACATTATATATTAATATATTGTTACAATGATATAATTATATAATGATAGCGTTATATAATTATATACTGCTTAACGTTTGAATCTTCTTTTTCTTCGCTTTTCGTCTTCATCTACCTCGTCACCGCCAATACTACCAAGTAAGCCACTAAGACCGCTAATAATGGTACTTGCACCAGTAGAAAATTGATTAGAAACTGTTTCTTCAAATTCCTGTTCTGTTTCCTCATTGTTATTAGCTCGTTCAGAATGGGAGTTAAATCCACTTTTGCCTCTGTCTTGGAAATTGTTTCCATCGTTCGATGCAAAATGAGTTGATTCTTCGTAATATTGCTTTGAATTTTGACTATTTCTAGTATTCCGATTTTCAACTCCTCGATCTCCTTGGTTAAGTAGATCCTTAAATCGCTCTCTTGTATCACGGTTTGTTTCGCCAATCGCTTGACGGTCTCTGCTTTGTTCATATTTGAGCTGTTTTATTAGATTTGACCATTTAAATTGATTGCCAAGTTTTTGACCTTTTGCTATAAAACCATCCACAGAAATATAAGTGATCCCCGAAACTCGTCCTGTGCTTTCGGATTGATTAAAGATCAGATGGATGCCGTTCTGTTTACATTGGGTAATAAAATCTTGAATATTATTTGATTTTGACAAAGCATCTTTCGTCCGCACCTGCATCAGCATACGGTTTGAAAGATTGCCCGTTCGTTGTATCATTTCCAGTTCATCTTTATTTGGCGCCCGATCTTGTGCTTCTTTTGAGGATCGAACCGTTTCCAAGCCATATTTTCGTTCGATTTCACGGCACAGCTTCTCGCTACGCTGATAATTATTTGAGTCACTGACTAATTTTGTTTTTCCGGTTTCGGGATCAATTGAAAGCCGATGTAGCAACAGGTGAACGTGGATATGCTTATGGTCTTCACCATCGTTATGTTTATAAAGCAGAAACAAATGATCATCACCGAATCCCATTCCTTTTTTATAATCATGTGCAATGGACTTTAGCATGTCATTGGAAATTTTATCATTCTCCGAAAAGCTCAGAGCAACGTGATAACCGTCGTTGTTCATTCGGTTACTGTGTAAACTATTAATCATATTGATTTCCTGCAAAACAGCTTCCCTATCTGCATTAAGGAAGTTATGGTCAAGTAACTCTGCTCGTTGGGTCTTGTCAGGTAGATTTAGCTTCTTATCGTTGTAGTTGAATGCATCGGTGAAGCTGTGAACTTTTTGGATAGCGATCATGACTTGCGAATTTTGTTCTTAATTATATCCAGTAAATCTGTGAGTTGTTTTGCGATCTCCCAATCTATGTTTGTTATTCGACTTTGATGTATTGCTTTGACATATTGATTGTAATTTGCTGCCAGTTTTCTCAACTCATAATAAGTCTGAATGTCGAGTGCTGGGACAGCTGCATCAGGTAATTTTCCTTTCATTAATAGCATCCTGAACACATCGGGAGCGTGTACATTACTAATGCGGATTATCCCTTCAAGCTTTTGTTTCTCTTTTAAATTCAAGCGGACTTTAACTTCATAAATCCTCTTTTCATCAGGATGTAATTTTCTACTTTTCATAACTAAACAAAGTGCAGTTTGATGATAGCAAGCGGACAGGTAGGCTTCCCGTAGGAGGCCCTCTGTCCATGGCTTGCTATCCTAATTCTTAATATGATTTGCCTTCCTTTTCAAGATACTCTGCGACATCTTTATAATCGGAATAAAACGGATTTAAGGGAATCACTCGATCAGCAAAATTCTCAACAAGAACTTTTAAAATATCACTGCCAGCTGGGTCATTATCGGCTGCCGAATAAATCGTCAAATAATTCGAAGATTTGATTTTTTCGATTAATCGGTCACGCATGGAAACACTATTAAGGATTATATAATCATTACGATCTTCCATCTTTGGATATAGTGTTAAAAGCGCCAAGAAATCACTCCAAGATTCTGTGACTACCACACTCGTACTGCCTATCAAAAAAAAGGTGATGTCTTTGCAGACAAGACATGTTTTTATACGTACAAATTCTTCTGTTCTTTTCTTTTTATATTCGTAACTGACCTCGTAACCCTTGCTGGCATTTTGAAAACCTACTCCAAAGAATGAACGTCCGTCAATCGTGTAATTGATCTCGACAAGATACTTCGAGTAGAGGCTTGGGCTTATTTTGCGCTTAGCCAAATATTGTACTAATGCCGGATGTTTAATAGGATGAATAGACGTAATTCCGTATCCAATAGATTTTTTTTCTTTTTTCTCAGCAATAGTTTCACTATATAGATTTTGCTGGGAAAAAGAAAAATTGAAATCTTGTAGCAGTTCAAGTGCTTTGGGGATTTCGCATTGATAATAGGCACAGATATAATCCACCACTGTTCCCGAGATACCGTTCCCGTAATCGTAAAAGGTGTTTAACTGGGAATTATACGAAAAGCTTGGTTTTGATTCAGTCTGTCTAAAAGGCGAGATAAACCAATAATATATTATGCCTTTATTATTTCTCGTATATGCCTCTTTAAATCCCTGACGATTTAATATATGTAGTAATGATATTTGTTTTGCTTGTATACAATTCATACCTCTAAATTTTAGTTGCTGTGACACACAGTATTATAGATTAGGGTTAAAACCTGCATTTTTTGATGACCTGATGATAGTTTTACTTAACAAACTGATTTCAAGACGTATATATCATCACATTTCCATCATCAAACGATCATTTTTTGATGATCTTTGATGACACTTTCTTGTTTGATGACGACAGCTTTGATGATTGATGACAGTTTGATGATCGTTTGATGACGATATAAACAACTCATTAATAGCAAATTAACATAACATATCATCAAATCATCAAGATTTGATCTATCTCTGACCTACTGATTGAATAGAATCTTCCTTTAAGATGTGATTTGTACATTATCCCATTCATATCATATTTGTATGTCGTGTAGTTGAATGTATTATTAGAGACAGAGATATTCCAATTGTCAATGATACGTTTGGTCTCCATGCGAGTTACACGGATATTATTACTTCTGAGAAGCTCGATGGCATCCTTGTTAGTGAATTGAAACGTCTCCAGTTCAAAATTATCCATGATTTCTGAAATGATGCTCAATAGCTCCGTTTCCACTTTGTTTCTAAATCGCTTCTTAATTCTTAATAACGAGTCTGTCAACAATTGCTCTGGAGTAAACCACATTCTACTTTTCTTCTCTGCGGTAATTTCCCTTGTTTCTAGAAAGTGCATAAAAGCTGGCACCTCCACTTTCATCTTGTCAAGCAGAAAGGGGTCAGTCGATTCTAATGGTTGAATCTTACGAATCCAGTATCGTGTTTCAAGAGGGTCGATGGATATAAAATCATCCTCGTTATTCGAGCAAAGTATAAACTTTCCGAAAAACTCAGTTTCACTACGATCAACACCTTTAGCTTCTATTTTGTACGATTTTGCAGTTGATAGGTTTTTGATCTTCTCTGAATCTTCTTTCCGATCAAGCAAAACCTCATCCACTGCGATGACCAACTTATTTACCCATGAGTCGTTGAAATTTGAACGAAAATCTTCGTTGCTATTAAAAGTCATGTTCGCTCCAAAAATTGATTTGAGTAGAGACAAAAAGGTGGACTTTCCAGTACCGCGCTGAAGGCTAACCAGACAAAGAACAGGAAGTAGCTCTGTTGGCTTTTGATACAATATTGTGAGGTAGTCGAGACCCAAGGGCAACTGCTCTCCGAAAATATGTTGCAAAAATGCATGAATAGCATCGAACTCACCTTCTGATGGTTTGATGACCAAGGGTTCATATTGATTATAAAATCCTTTATATGACCTCTTATAATTAATATGGGAAGGTATATTTGTAAAGCCATCATATTTTGGTATTTGATCAAAAATCTCAGACCATTTGCGCCCGTAGTCTTGTTTGATCACATCTAGCGACCAAGGAGTTAATGTCTCGACAAAATCACCTGAAAGTAGAGGCTTTTTTATTTTCTTGTAATAAGTCGTTCTAACCCTAATGTATGGGTAAGTGTTATTATCATCCATATAATGTGTTGTTTATTTGGATGGAATGACCTAACTTTGATTAGATAATTAAGGACACCCATCCGTAAGAAATTTTAAAGCAGGTTTTAGCAGAACCTGCTTTACTTTTTTACCAATTTCCGTTCCTCCATTAATTTGACAAGTCGATCAGTAAGCCTCTTTCCATTAGCCAGCCATTCGATAATCTCATCACGTCGATAAATAATGGGAGTTTCAGAGCTCCATATAGGAATGGTACCTCTGGTGTTATAGGCATAGACAGTGGAAAGCTTAACACGAGCAAGTTGGGCTACCTCAGTGGCATCCATGTATTCTGATTCACGCTCGGATTTTGTTTCAGTAAGCTTAAGCTTTCCGAAATTACGGTCTAGATTAAGAATCAAATCCTCGATATGATTCAGTCGTTTTTCTAAAAATAAAAATGGGTTTTCCATAATTGCAAAAATTTTGTTTCTGCAATTATCGGTTCTCTACTTCTCTAAAAACTGAGTTCTAATACTATCCAGTACGATTTTAATAATTTTCACTAAATTTATAATACTTCCGCAACTAATAGTTAATACCATTTAGTTTTATGTAGTCATCTAACAGTTCCGAATAATATGCATATTTTCGCGGCTTGAAATTATCTCCCTTATCACCCTTAAACTGCTTGAATGTTAGCGACATTAATCTGACATAATTACCAATAGCTTTTTTGTTATAGCTGACATTGTAATCTTCTGCAAACGTCAAATTATATACAAAAAACTTATGAAAAACCGACCTTACAAATTCTTTCTTAACACCTTTAGGCAAAATAAAGTCCAAACAAATTTCTCTACCTTCAACAATCAATTCATTTATAAATCGGATATATTGATCATCAGTTAGGTTTATCCCTTTTAATTCTTTGACGGAGCAAGAGGTGTTTCTTCTGAAAAAATCAAAATATTTAATGACGTAAGACATAGGAATCTGGTTGAAATTATTCTCGCTAGACATCAAAAAACCCAGACTCTTCTCGAAATTGAACGATAATTCTAAGGCATCATTTTTCTTTTTCATAACAATTATCGATTCCTCAATATTCGATTGGATTTTATTTATAAAGGTTTTTAATGGAATTGAAAATTCTCTACCATCTTTCGTGCTCCTTAGAGTTAATTCAAAGTTTTTAGGTGTGTCTAGAAATTCTTCGGGAGGAAAACCATGAAGAAATGTGCCAGAATTTACAACCTGCCAAAATCGATCATATTCCGGATTTCGTTTCCGTTGAGGCGTTTGTACCACTACAGTGTTGAAATTAAAGCGATCATGCAATGTCAATATCCGCTCCCCACTACCTGTGTTTTTATGATTCCAAAAATCAGCTTTTTGTATCTTATAATCCTCAATGTCTCTTGATCGGTTCAATCTAAGAAATTCGTTCTTATCTGTCCAAATATCAGAATATCGGTGTCCCGTTTTCAAAATGGGCAATGTGCATACATATGAAACCACCAAAATAGGGCTAAGCTGAAAAAAGTGGTTGTAAAAGTATGTATATAAATGATAAAGTGCTAATAACAAACAAAATATACCTAATAGCATAAGGTGCCTATAAAACAATTCTCTTCTCCTATAAAATTTCCAAATGTCCTCAAGTGACATATCTTGCATCAGTATGCAGACAGTTGATTTCAGGACATTGTATCTTGATACTGGATTCAGCGATTCGTTTGCACCTATCCATTCGCAAAATAACGTAAAAGATGTTCCGTTCAATAATTTCTTCATGATTCTAAAATTTGATCTTATTTGCAGCCTCAATTTTTTTCGAATTTAATACTTTCGCATATATTTCCGTCGTTCGCAATTCCTTATGGCCAAGCATTTTTGAAACGGTATAAATATCCTCACCGGCACTGATCAGAAGTGTAGCATTGGTGTGCCGAAAAGAATGGAAGGTTATGTGCTTAGTTATTCCTGCATTCCTCGCCCATTTCGCGAGTAAGAAATTGTTATGCGAGCTATAAGTCAGTCCTTTGAATACATATTCTTGTGAATCAATAGCAGGGTTTCCCAGCTCTTTAACCGCTTCCTCTGTGATAGGCAAAGTTTCATAAGACTTTGTCTTGTTCTGATTAAAACGTACAAAATAACCTTGATCCTCTGAATACTGTATATCGATCCATTTTAGCTTCAGACAATCTCCCCAGCGCATACCCGTACGGATCGACCAGAATGCAGCTTTTTCCAGAACGGGATTGTCACAGCGAACAGCTTTCAATTTTTTAACTTCATCCAGTGTCAAAAATTCACGGAAGCTTTCTCCTTGCGGAAACGCTTTAATTCTCAAAATCGGATTATGGTGAAGGTGCTTATCTTCCATTGCCTGCTTGATTGCTGCACGAAACTTATTGAAATAGCTATACTTTGAATTCGCTGACAATTTATACGCCGAAGACTTCTTCGTATAGCAGCTGTCTAAATAATCTTTGAAACCCTCACAAAAAGCTTCATCTACCTGTGACATCACACATTGTCCCTTAGTATAGTCCTCTAAATAGTTATAAGTTGACAACCAGTTGTCGTAGTTTCCTTTGGAGGTGTACCGTTTCTTGACGATACTTTTAAAGTATGCTAGAAAGTCTAAATCTTTACTGGAGATAAATGGCATATCAAGCGTTTGACCGAGAAGATCCATCTGCCATTCGCTTTCTAATTGTTTGGCCTTAACTATCGTAAACTTATTATGTTCACGTTCTATTTTGTTTGCGGGTTTTTCAAACAGATAAAGGTCAAGAAACTTGCGGCGGGTTTCTTTCTTTTTCTTTTCGTCGTAAATCGGTGGATAGATGTCCAAGTAAAGGCTGGTTCTACCAGACTTGTTCTTTTGCTCACGTAGCGTAACTCTGTAAGATTTCATAAGATATTAGTTTTTAAAATTTGTACGTCATGTACGTGGCGAAATCAAAAAATACAAACCACGTACAAAACCATTAAAAATGCATCGTTTCAAAACTAATGCATTACAAACAATAAAGCATTGAAAATAACTCATCTTCAATGCTTTATATTTATTTACTAATATCTAGTTATATCCAGTAATATGCAACTACTTCCCGATACAAAACTTACTAAAAATATTCTCCAGCAAATCATCCGTAGTAACCGTCCCAGTTATCTCGCCCAAATACTGCAAAGCCTGCCGAATATCCATCGCCAAAAAATCCGATGTAATCGGATTATCAATCCCATACAACACCTTTTCCAAAGCTTCCTGCGTATGTTGCAAAGCCTCAACATGACGAATATTAGTCACCATGACATCCTCCGTATTAATATTCGAAAGATTAACTTGGTTCAATAATTCATCCTTCAGTTCCTCAATCCCCAATCCCTGCTTCGCAGAAATATAAATCGGGTTCAAAACCGCATACTCCATTCTTTCCCCTTCCGACAACAGATCCGATTTATTAATAATCGTCACAAATGGAATATTCAAAGACCTCACTTCCTCAATCTGCGATTGCACCGCAGCGATATAATCCTGGGTAGGATCAAAAAGATAGATAATCAACCTCGCCTGTTTCATCTTCTCCCGAGTCCGCTCCACACCTTTAGCCTCGATCACATCCTCCGTATCCCGGATCCCCGCCGTATCAATAAACCGAAAAGTAACCCCATGAATATTGATCTCATCCTCAATGGTATCTCTGGTCGTTCCGGCAATATCCGAAACAATCGCCCTCTCCTCATTCAATAAAGCATTCAACAAGGTTGATTTCCCTACATTCGGCTTACCAGCAATCACCACGGGAACTCCATTCTTCAACACATTTCCCTGCTCAAAAGAGCGGATCAACTTGGAAATCACCTGATGGATCTCCTGGATCAAAGACCGCAACTGCTCCCGATTGGCAAACTCCACATCCTCCTCCGCAAAATCCAATTCCAATTCGATCAAGGAAGCAAAATGCACCAGATCCTCCCGCAACTTCTGCAACTGGTTGGAAAATCCACCGCGCATCTGTTGCATGGCAATCTGATGGGATGCCGCCGAGTTGGAAGCAATCAGATCCGCCACAGCTTCCGCTTGGGAAAGATCCATTCCACCGTTCAAGAAAGCACGTAAGGTAAACTCCCCAGCCTTAGCCGCACGAGCACCTTTTTTGATCAAAAGACCGATAATTCGTTCGATGATGTATTTGGAGTTGTGGGTTGAAATCTCTACCACATTTTCCTTGGTATAGGAATTTGGACCTACAAATAATGTGATCAATACTTCATCAATGATTTGTTCGCCATCGCGGATGGTACCAAAATGAACGGTATGGGAGGCTTGCTTGGAAAGATCTTTTCCTTTGAAAACTTGATTGACTAAGGAAATGGCTTCCGAACCGGATAATCGGATGACAGCAATAGCTCCATTAGCACCTGGTGAGGTCGCTAAAGCGATGATGGTATCTTGGGAAATCAATGATGATGTAGACATGAAGCAAAGTTAATGAAAATTACGTCATGGTGAAGGGGATGGATTGTATGGGGATTTGAAGGATTTGGGGATGGGATGGAATTTAGTTTTGGGATGGGGTTTTTGATGATTTTGAGGAGAATGTTGGTACAAGGTTTTTACAAGGTTTGTACAAGTTTTGGTTCTTACTGCAAGTGAGTTGTAAGTGATATGTAAGTGAGGTGTAAGTGCTAAAAGGCACTTACAACTCACTTACAGTCTGCATACAATGTGAGTACAATAAGAATTGGAGATACCCGTCATTTCGATGAACTCTACGTCATTGCGAGGAACGAAGCAATCTTTACACTTAGCGAAAGATTGCTTCGTCGTACCTCCTCGCAATGACGCCCCTCTTCCTAAGAAGGAACCTTTCTTGCCATCTCCCTAGCCCAGATCCTGTGCTTCTTCATCTGAGTAATAAAATTCGCTAGCCAATCGCTTTCCGATTCAAAGACAACCCCTTCATCCTTCCTAATAAAAGACCTTTCCACCAATCCTTCCGCATCCTTTGCAAAGGCCAAGACCTTACAATGCCTATATCCCTCATTAATAAACTGAAGATAATCCGGATTCTCAGCCAATTTCGCAATTGAATCACCGCCTGGCGTATAAAAAGCATCAAAACAAACAGATGCATCCGTCAAATACGTATGCTGGATCTTCTCTGTCTCTCCGCCCTTATACTTCAACTGACCCACTTTCGAAGAAATCAACACCGCTTTCGCTCCTGCTTTCTCCAAAGCCTTCCTCACCTTATCCACACTCTCAAAACTCACCCCATCATCCAGCAAAAAAGCAACCTGACGCGTCTCAATAGTACCTTCACCATCCTTCACCTTCATACTCAAATACGCAGATTTCTCTACTTCTGGCTTATTCGGTTTGATCGGATAATCCGGATGATTGTTCCGCGCAAATTTCAAGGTCAGCTCATCCAAAGTCTTCGAAGGCGTCAATCCTAAGTTCTTCCCAATAGCATTCGCCAATTTAGGCTCTACCTGATACAAGATCGCCAACTCCCTTTTCCGGATATCCTCCGAGTTCACTTTTGATAGCTCAAAACTAAATGCATTGATCATATGCGTCTGCTCCTCTTCACTCAAGGAATTAAAGAACAACCTGGCCTGCGTAAAATGATCCGCAAAAGAGTTTGAACGTTCGCGAACCTTCAAACCCTGCACTTCCTGCCTTCCGGTTTGATAGCCCTGGGTACCCTTCATGCCCGCCTGAGCAGCATGCATCCCCCCCTTTCCATCAGAAGAACCAGATTTTCCATCAGCAGAACCAGCATTTCCCTCAGAACCTCCCATCTCCCCATTCAACATTGCATGATATGGACAGCCATTCCCCTGGCTATTCGGAAAATAACTGGTATTCCCCTTCAACACATCCATCCTTCCAAATCCATCCTTCTGATTATTATATTTCCCATTCACCGGCCTATTGATCGGCAGCTCATGGAAATTCGGACCACCCAATCTGTAATTCTGGGTATCCATATACGAGAAAATCCTTCCCTGCAACAACGGATCATCCGAAAAATCAATTCCTGGCACCAATCTTCCCGGATCGAAAGCCGCTTGCTCCGTCTCCGCAAAGAAGTTCTCCGGATTCCTATTCAAGGTCATCGTTCCGATGATCTTCACCGGCACCAATTCCTCCGGAATGATCTTCGTTGGATCCAAAATATCAAAAGAAAACTTCATTTCATCTTCCTCCGGGATCAACTGCACGCCCAAATCCCATTGTGGGAAATTGCCTTGATCAATCGCATCCCAAAGATCACGACGATGGAAATCCGCATCAAATCCGGAAATCTTCTGTGCCTCATTCCAAGCTACCCCATGTACACCCAATCTTGGTTTCCAATGGAATTTCACAAAAGTCGTTTTCCCTTCTGCATTCACAAACTTGAACGTATGCACCGAGAATCCTTCGATCATCCGCAAGCTCCGTGGGATCGCCCGGTCCGACATCACCCATAAAGACATATGTGCAGATTCCGGCATCAAGGAGATAAAATCCCAGAATGTATCATGGGCTGATGCCGCCTGTGGGATTTCCTTATCGGGTTCTGGCTTAACCGCATGTACTACATCCGGAAAGTTCATTGCATCTTGGATAAAGAAAACCGGGATGTTATTTCCTACCAAATCATAATTTCCCTCTTGGGTATAGAATTTCACGGAAAATCCACGCACATCTCGCGCAAGGTCCGTAGATCCTTTAAATCCAGCAACGGTAGAAAAACGGACAAACACCGGAGTTACTGTTCCTTTCTTCAAGAAATCAGCCACCGTAATATCCGAAAGGTCCTCCTTGGCTTCAAATACACCATGTGCGCCAGATCCTCTAGCATGAACCACACGCTCCGGAATCCGTTCGCGATCGAAATGCATGAGTTTGTCAAAAAAGAGATGATCCTGTTGCAGGGAAGGTCCGCGATTGCCGGCCTTCAGGGTATTGTTGTTGTCATGGATGGGCACTCCATCGTTACTGGTCATCATACGGTCCATGTTGTCCACAACATGCTTGTCCAATTGTTCAGTCTTTGGATTTTTTTTGCTTTTCATGATAAATGGTATAACGTCTAAAAATTATGGTTACCTATTGAACATGAAAGGACAAAAATTGTTTAGGTCTTTTCTGTCAAATATTTCCAATAGCGCTGCGGAACATGTCGGATATGCAGCTTCAGGTTTTTGCGCTGCTCGATATTGGTACTCTTAAAATATTTCTTCCAAAGAATCTGGTATTCCTCCTCCTTCAAGTCCAGACTCACCTGCAGACTCTGGCTTTCATCCGTCAGCATTTCGGCCGTGCTGAATACCTCCTGCACTTCTTTCAGGTTATAATGGTAGCCGTATTGCCTACGGATATCATAGATCAGCCACTGCTGATCGGCATAACGGTTCCTAAAAAAATCAATGATCAAAGGAAGCACATTGAAATCAGGTTCTATAATAGCTGTATATAACTCATTGGCATCCTTCATAAAGCGAACAAAAGCCTTCATCCGATGCCGCTCGCGATTGACTTTCTTGATGGTCTGATGGAACTGCAGGATCTGCGGATCTCCATAGTTCTTCAGATCCAAAGTTTCGGATTGGAAAAGCTTGATCAATAATTGGAATCCATTCAGCCAGGCTTTTTCCTCATCCGCCAGAAAATTCTGGTAGAAAAGTTTCATGCCGGCATGGCCTATTTTCTTTTCCATGGCCTGGACTACCCGCTGGAATCTCTCCGGATGGGTTTCAATCGGCCGACTTTCGAAAAACAGGGTGGTTTGGATCAGATCCAACCGAGTCGGTCGAGCATCGATTTCCTTCCGCGAAAAAGCCTCGAAAACACAACAGATATAACCGGCATAGGTGCCATCGAATATATAGTACATGGTTGATTCTTAATTTACATGAATAATTCTCAATTTAAAATAAGGTCAGCTGATAAGAATCAACCTCAGAAATCAATCGGGATGAATTTGAAGCCTCTCCGATTAAGGGTTGCTTGACCAAGGCTTTTCTTACTTGCTCTGGATATTGAAATCCCAAGCCAAACACCGAATCCGCGCAGCTCATAAAATATTTCGCCCGATTAAAAGCAATCCCCATTTTCTTCACCTGATCCTCCCGCAATTTCCCAAATTTCCTCGCCTGTACAATCTTATTCGCTGATTGCCTGCCAACCCCCGGAATCCGAATGATCCATTGATAGGATGCTGTATTGATATCTATCGGAAAGAACTGCGGATTGCGAATGGCCCAGGCTAATTTCGGATCCATATCCAATTCCAGATTCTGATGCTTTGTATTCAAGATCTCATGGAGCGAAAATCCGTAGAATCGCAATAACCAATCGGTTTGGTAAAGCCTGTTTTCACGTTGCAATGGCGGTGCTGTGCCTACTTGTGGCAACAAGGAATCCTTCGGATTGATGGGGATATAACCCGAATAATACACCCTTTTCAGATTATAGCTCTTATAGAATTCATTGGCGGTGCCCATAATATCCAGATCGCTCTCTCCTGTTGCTCCGATCACCATTTGTGTACTTTGTCCTGCAGGTACAAAAAGCGGCACTTTCTTAATGGTTTTCTTCTCTTCTTTTAAAGACATGATTTCGGTCTTGATGGTCTGCAAAGGTTCACGAACGGATTGATGATCCTTTTCGGGAGCTACCAATTTCAGCCCTTCTTCCGTAGGGATCTCCAGGTTAACACTCATCCGATCTACATACAATCCCGCCTCCTTCAACAAAGCTTCACTGGCGCCTGGAATAGCCTTCAAATGGATATAGCCATGGAACTTCTCCTCCGTTCGGAGCTTTTTGACCACCATCATCAGGCGTTCCATCGTATAATCTGCCGATTTGAAGATTCCAGAACTCAGGAATAATCCCTCGATATAATTCCGGCGATAAAAATTCATCGTCAGTTCCACCACTTCTTTCACCGAGAATGCTGCCCGTTGGATATCATTACTCTTCCGACTCACACAAAATGCGCAATCGAAGATGCAGTAATTGGTCATCAGAATCTTTAATAAGGATACGCAGCGGCCATCTTCGGTATAGGTATGGCAAATACCGCTGCTTGAAGAATCTCCTATACCTCCTATGTTTTTCCTTTTCCCTCCGCTCGAGCTGCAACTTACATCGTATTTCGCAGCATCGGCCAATATCTGTAGCTTATCACCAAAATCAAACATATTCCCTCCTATGATCAGGGTAAATTTACTAATATTTTTAGTATTTTAAATTTTATTTCCTAAAACTTTTATGTTGATGTTGGTGTTGAATAGGTAATCAAAATTTGAAAATCATGGCTATTAGTAATAAAAACAACGAAGAGGCGATCAAGAAATTAAAGACAATTGTGGATGATATTGATGTAGGTACGGTTTGTTCCTTTCCATCGGGTTCAAATTATCCACATGGGGTTCCGATGAGCCGTCAGGAAGTGGATGAATCTGGAAATATCTTTTATTTATGTTCCGCAGAGAGTGAGACTTTCCAGAATCTGGAAAAGGATAATCGGGTTTCTTTGTTCTATGCCGATCCGAAGAACTATACGTTTTTGAGTATTAATGGGAAAGCATCTATGAGCAGGGATCAGGAACGTATTGATAAATATTGGAACAAAATGATGGAGGGATGGTTCCAAAAAGGAAAAGAAGATCCGAATATTAGGGTTTTGAAGGTGAGCCCGGAAGATGCTCATTATTGGGATACGGGATCAAGTAAAATTGTAACTTTATTTGAAATGCTTAAAAATGCTATAACTGGAGAGAAGAATGATTTAGGCAAAGAAGGCGATTTGAATCTTTAACGTCATTTGAAGCCCTCCGTCATTGCGAGGAGGCACGACGAAGCAATCTCCGCGTCATTGCGAGGAGGCACGACGAAGCAATCTTTACACTAGTCGAAAGATTGCTTCGTTCCTCGCAATGACGATGGCCTGGCAATGACGTAGGGCCTCGCAATGGCGAGGAGATTGCTTCGTTCCTCGCAATGACGATACAGTTCTACACGTCAAATCTACACCTCAAAAATCTTCAAATCCTTAACCACCTTCCCATTCTTCACCACCATATTCACATCCGATACCCTCGAAACCACCTCCGCAGAACAACTCGCATCCATCAACACAAAATCCGCCACATCTCCAACCTTTGGCCATTTCATATTCCCCTTATCATCCAACGGCAACACCTCCACATTTGCCAATTTAAGCGCCCTAGAAAGATCAAACTCAGACACATACCCATACAACTGCGCCGCTAAATTAGCCTTCTCCAATACCGACCCTGTTCCAAACGTATTCCAATGATCCACTATACTATCATTCCCCGTCATCACCTTAACCCCATGCTTCAACAACGTTGGGATAGGCATCTGCAATCCCCCAAACGGAATGGTCGATATAATCCCCACCTCAGCCTCCGCCAACCTAACCGCCAATTCCTCCTGCTTCTGTCTCTCCACCCTTCCCAACACAAAACAATGGCTCAGATAGGTCTTTCCTTTTAACCCAGGATTCTCCAACACCTTATCCAGCAAATACTCCACCGTCTTCACACCCGATTCACCGCCCTCATGCAAATGTATATCAATCCCTTTCCCATGATCCAAAGCCAGCTGCACCGTAAAATCGATCGGCTTCTCAATACTTCCATCCAAACTAAACGGATCCACCCCTCCAATAAAATCAATTCCAGCCTGTGCGGCATCCTTCATATAAGGAACAGAGTCCGTATAGAACAGCCCATGCTGAGGAAAAGCAACCAATTCCGCAGAAAACGAATCCTTTTTATTATCCAAAGCCACCTGCAATTTCTTTAAGGCCTCCAATTATGAGGTCGGCTCCACATTCACATGGCTTCTTGCAAAGGTTGACCCCTTAGATTGCAACAGTTCGATCAGCTTTTCCGCTTTGGCAGTTGCATTCTTCAAAATCTCCGGCATGATCTTCTGCTCCAGTGCGATCATCCCTTTCACCCCTCCAGAACCTCTACGTACAGCTTGCCACTTTTCACCATAAAAGGTCTTATCCAAATGAATATGCATATCCTTAAATGCAGGAAGCATCAATTTTCCTTTCGCATCGATGACCTGCCCTGCTCCAGAAACAAGCCCAGGCCCAGACCCCCATGCTGGGCCGTTATTTTATTGATCTTCCCATTAACTACCTCCACCTGAAATAAATCGGTGTCGGTTCCAATGACCTCCTCTCCCTGGTATACAAAACCTGTTTCCAGACGAACATTCTTAAATAGTAAAGTATCCATAGCTGCTATATTTTGGTTTTCCTGGAACGCTGTTCCATCATGATTTTCATCCCTGAAATCTTTCGATTCTCCGAAACTGCTTAACATACTGAAACCTGATATTCCCAACACCGATTTCTTAATAAAGTTTTTTCTGTTCATTCCTGTACTTGCCATCTGTATCTCCTTTTAAATTTAAACGGTAATAATCAAAATATTGCTATAACAAAGCTACCAAAGAAATCAGCAATTATGTATATTGTAGCATATATCTAGAAAAACACAACCATGAATACACAATCCGTTAAGGCTTTTGGAACCGATGCTCCAGAAGCGGCATTGAAAGAAATGCAAATCGACCGCCGGGAACCTACTAGCAAAGACGTGGAGATCGACATCCTCTTTTGTGGGGTATGCCATTCCGATCTGCATACAGCACGCAATGAATGGCATGGAACGGTATATCCGAATGTACCGGGACATGAAATCGTAGGTCGGATCACGAGGGTTGGTGATGCAGTCCGTAAATTTAAGGTGGGTGACCTAGCGGCCGTAGGCTGTATGGTCGATTCCTGTCGCGAATGTGAACAATGCCAAAAAGGAAGTGAGCAGTATTGTGAAAAAGGGAATATTCAAACCTACAACTCCCCGGATAAGCATTTGAACAAACAGACCTTCGGGGGATATTCGGAGAAGCTGGTGGTAGATGAAGACTTTGTTTTACGCGTGCCCGATAATCTGGATCTTGCTGCGACCGCCCCATTATTATGTGCCGGAGTGACGACCTGGTCGCCGTTGAAGCATTGGAATATCGGTCCAGAGATGAAAGTCGGTATTGTTGGAATCGGGGGTCTTGGCCATATGGGGGTTAAATTGGCGAAAGCCATGGGTGCCCATGTCGTGGTTATTACAACTTCAACATCAAAAATCGAGGATGCAAAACGTTTAGGGGCAGATGAGGTCATTCTTTCTACCGATCCGGAACAGATGTCGGCCAATGCCAATACCTTACATTTTGTGTTGGATTGTGTTTCTGCGGAGCATGATGTGAATGCCTACCTGAAACTGTTAAAGGTCGATGGGACATTGGCCCTGGTCGGCGCACCGGAACATCCACTACCTATTGCGGCTTTTAGTCTGATTCCAGCCAGAAAGAACTTTGCTGGATCAACGATCGGAAGTATTCAAGAAACCCAGGAAATGTTGGACTTCTGCGGAGAAAATGGTATTACTGCCGATGTGGAGGTGATTAATATCCAAGATATCAATGAGGCATACGAAAGATTGCTGAAAGGGGATATTAAATATCGATTTGTGATTGATATGGCTTCTTTGAAGACCAGTTCATAAGAAGACCAGTTCATAAGAGGTATTAAAAAAAGAGAATAAAGAGCATAGGATTGAAAATTAAATCAATCCTATCTCCTTACAATAACCAACCAACTGTTCATTTTTATTAAAATCCAGCACATCCTTCATCAAATTCAACCGTCTCGATGGAACTTAAACTGGATGGCTTTATATTTCTTTCCTGTAGGTACTTAGGCATTTCCTTCTGAGGAATACCTTCATACAAAAACCGCACGATATGGATATCCAAACTCGAAAATTCATGCGAATTCTTCTCCTGCGTTACCTTCTTTAAATCTGGCGATTTATAGGTTTTGTTCATGGCTATAGCCTGCAAAGCTTCCTTCAAGTGCTGCGCATCCTTCCGTGCTTTTCGAACATATGCATCTACCAAACCTTGTTTGAATAGGCCATCAATTTCAGCTGTCCGATCCAAAGCCGAAAGAATGATTACCTTGATATCCGGCTGAACAGTCTTTACCGCACGGATCAGGTCCAAACCATTCAGCAACTCCTGCTGATTATCATCATCCTCAAATTCAATATCCGTTAACAGAAGATCATATGGCTCCCCCTGTGCAACCGCCTTTTTGATCCAGGTCAGCGCATGGTCACAATAGAAAACATATTTAGCATCTGGAATTCCAAATTCATGCAACGTTTTCTGAACCGAGATATTCGCAATCTCATGATCTTCAGCAATGAGTACTTTTTTAAACATAATTCAATTCTTAATGGAAAGCATTAGTCCTTCACTGGAATCTCGATCCTACATTTGAATCCTTCTCCTTCCCTACTTTCAAAATTAATCTGCCCGTTCAAGCTTTCCATACGGGAAACCGTATTTTTAAGACCTTTTCCATAATAGGCCCTAGCATCCATTCCTTCAAACCCATTTTTAACACCAATTCCATTATCCGAATACTGGATCAACAAGAATCCGTTCATTCTTTCAAACTTAAAAAGAACTGTACTGGCCATGCTGTGCTTACTCATATTCACCATCAGCTCCTGAAATCCATTCAACAGCTCCTGTTTATTTTTCTTGGAAATCCCCTTCCAGGTCTCCGGCTCATTCCCGACCAATAGCACTTTGCAATGTTCATTCGCAAATGATTTAATCAGATCACCTACCTGTTCATGATAGGCTCGCTGGTCATGAACACCCTCCTCCGATTCCATATCCCGCTCATGGGAGATGTCGCGCGATTTATGGTACATATCTTCCAATTGATCCAACACATGTTCTTTTTCCAACTGATCTTGATGTTCGATTTCGATCATCACCCGGTAGATTCCGTTGGCCACCACATCATGCACCTTTTTGGAGGTCTTCAATTTATTTTCCTGAATTTTATTCTCCATGAGTAAGGCCTGTCTCTTTCGATGCCTGATAAACCACAGCACCGCATAAAGACCCGTTAGGAGCAAAAAAGCAGTTCCGGCCTTTTGCCAGACTAGGCTTTTTTCGGCCAAAGCCTTATCCTTCTGCAGTTGAAGGTTTTCAGCTTTTGATTTTTCCGCCTCAAACCTGATCAACGCGAATTGGTTTCGGGTTATGGTCTGAACGGTACTCACGGAGTCCTGAATCCGGATGTATGCTTTAAAATAATCGCTGTTATTCTGATTGGGTTGGAGAGCAATGAGCTGTTTCAAACCCTTCATCTGATCTGTGGGAATCTTCAGTTGTTTTGCCATTTCATATCGCTTCTTCGCATAGTACATCGCTGAATCGCTGTTCTTCCCAACATAATAATCGCTAAGTAAAGCATAACTGGAATTCATCCCAATCAGATGATTCTCTTTCTTACGGATTTGCAGTGCCCGATGTAAATCCTTCAGCACATTGGTCGTATCCCCCAATAATCTTCGCGTATTGGCCATATTGGATAAGGTGCGAGCATAATCCAGCGATCCGTATTCGCTTTTTGCCAGGCTTGATTTTAACAGTTCCAAGGCCTCCACTTTTTTCCCGATTTTCCGATAACTCAATGCCAAATTATTCTGATATACAGCTACCTGCGAAGAATCTGATGCAAATCGAATAGCTTGCTGGTAATAATAGATTGCTTTCTCGGGCAAATTGATCTCATCACTGCTATTTCCAAGGGTATTATAATTCATGGAGAGATATGATCTACTCGTTTGATCAATTGTATCCAGGTATGGGATGGCCTCGATGGATGATTCCTGCGAACCGTAAAAATCGTTATACTCAAACTGCGTGATCGCCATATTGATATAGGCAGCAGCAATGCCTAAACTATCGTTCCGTTTCATATAAAACGTCTTCGCTTTATCGAAATAATAAAAGGCACTATCCGGCTGCTGATCATCCAGAAACTTATAGGCCATCGTATTATACGGATCTTTTACTTTTTCCCTTTCGGGTTTCGTCTTATGCGCAGATGTACATGCACAAAAAATGCACGAGATCAATAATAGGCAGTGTAATTTCACAGGGTTTGGTATTTGCAAAGCAAAATAGACAATTTTTTCTAATAATAAAGGCCTGAACTGGAGTTCAGGCCTTAGATCACACTATTATATACACAAGTTAAAAGAAGATGGAGCCATCTTCTCACCCAACAAATGTCAACTTTTATAATTCTTTAACGAACGATATTCGCGAAAGTTTCAATTAAATAAATATTAATACAGCGAATTAATAACTAGCACTCAAAGCTAAATAAAAAATTGAGTTATTCTTAATACCTCCAGCTTTTATTAGCTTGTTTTGTAGTGTTAAAGCTACAAATTAGCCTATATATGTCATAACAAATTTGAAATATAATCTTTAAACGAACATTCCTTAATTTTAGTATTCTTTTTTTTTACTATCATCTAACCTGTAATTTTATTAATTGTGATTACATCTATTTTCTTTTAACCCAATTGTGACAAATAAAAACCCTTTATTTAAAGTTTATGGCTATGTTTGCCCCCAATCATGATTGCAGATTTAGAAGACAAGGCGATTAAGGAAATCTATAATACGTCTATTATCCAACAGACAGCTTATTGGTCGGAGGTCAAAAGACTTCAGGGGGTCAACTCTATGGCCTTTAATTTCAAGGTGAAGAATTCGGAACTTTTCGCTGGCTCCGAGGATGATGCCTATTTCATCGGCGATCTATTGATCATCTTGCAGGCTGTTGATCAGGAGCATTGTATTGCTTATGTGCCTTACGGTCCGGAATTAGAACCTTCCGAAGAAAACCAAGGATACTTTCTGGAACAATTATCCGAAACACTGAGGCATTTCCTTCCCAAAAACTGCATCATGATCCGCTACGACCTATCTTGGGAGTCGCTATGGGCGAAAGAAGAAGACTGCTATGATATTCATGGCAATTGGATCGGTGTTCCCGAAAAAAGGATCCAAGAACTTCGTTTCAACTTCAATACCGAACATTGGAACCTCCGAAAAGCCAATACCGATATCCTGCCATCCAATACGATCTTTATGGATCTCAATCAGGATGAGGATCATTTATTGGGAATGATGAAGCCAAAAACCCGATACAACATCAACCTTTCTGGCCGTAAAGGAGTAAAAGTAAAATCCCTAGGACTGGAAAGCTTGGATATCTGGTATGAACTATACCGACAAACCGCCAAAAGGAATAATTTCTTCCTCCATGATATCAATTATTTCCGCATAGTCCTATCTGCCCGGGCAAATGATACGCAATCACCGGCCGATGTGTATCTTTTATTGGCCGAGGTGGATGAACTTCCTTTGGCTGCGATGTTTCTCGTCGTATCCAAGAACCGGGGGACCTACCTTTATGGTGCTTCCGCTACCGAAAACAGAAATTACATGGCAACCTACGCCCTGCAATGGAAAGCCATGCAATTAGCAAAAGAAAAAGACTGTACAGAATACGATTTCTTCGGGATATCGCCACAGGCCGATCCTTCGCATCCCATGTATGGATTATTCCGCTTTAAAAGCGGTTTCGGTGGACAGATCTATCATCGGATGGGCTGTTGGGACTATCCCCTCGATAAAGAGAAGTACAGCTATTATGCTTCCATGGAATTTAAGAACCAAAGCTATCATTTAAGTTAGGGAATCCTTAAAAATTGTGTATATTCGAGCCTAATTATTAGCCAAAATTAATGCTTAACGAATACAGGCCCGGAAAACATCTTTTACTTACCCTACAGGTTTCTACTCTGGAATTACTGACTTCTTTGGAGCAGTTCCAATCCTTCAGCCAATCCTTATTGATTGAAGAAGATCTACAGGTAGTAGGTTTATCCTCTCATGTGTTTGATGGGAACGGATTTACGGCGGCCATTTGTTTGAAGGAATCCCACATCTGTGTACACACCTGGCCAGAATTCCATCAACTAACCCTTGATATTTACCTATGTAATTACCTGAAAGACAATTCACAAAAGGTAATAGCCATTGGAGAAAAATATAAAGCATATTTTGAAGCTACGGTTTTGAACGAAACTTTGGTAAATCGCTAAGCTATGCAGATCAGCTGTTCCAAATGCCAACATAAACAGAATTTTAAGGTAGAAGTATCCGAATTCCAGGGTTACGTCTGCCCGAATTGCCATGCCTATTTTAAAGGTACCGATCCGGATAAGTGGGTTTTTCAAAAAAACCTGAATCCTGGAAAGGATGTGCTATGGCCAATCCTTGGGGAATTCATTAATTTCCAAGGCAATCATTATCAGATCATCACCAAAATCCGCCGTGCCGGTGTTTTAGGAAAATCCAACGAATATGTCGGATTATCTACGGATGATGAGGAACTGTACTTGGCCGATGGAGATGAGTATGCCTGTTTTCTGGAGCCGATTTCCGAAGATAAAATCGACCGCAAATCTGAAAATCGCATTAAATACGATGGTAATTATAATCGGGAAGAAGGCGGAACGCAAAATGTGATCTATGCGGAAGGTTTTGTTTTTGAAGATCTCGATGCCACCTCCTCTTACATTACCTATGCTCATTCCTTGAATGAGGATAAGTTTATTTCGGAAGAAATATTCCAAGGGAAGAGGGAATATTATGCCGGAAAGTATCTACACGGTCCTAATTATTACTCCATGTTTGAGAAGTACAGGGAGTTCGAAGAGAAAAAGAAGCACATCAATTCCAAGCTCTTAGGGGCTTTATTGCCATTTCTACTTATTCCTGGGATATTATTTTACTTTTTGTATTATAATCAGCTCAGTATCCAGACCCTGACCTTCAATGAAACCTTTACCAGCGAAAACCTGGCGAACAGCTTTGTTTCCACGCCATTTGAATTGAAGGGAAATACCAAAAAACAGTTGGTTATGGACGGATTCTCCATCTCTTCGGTACCGAATTTGGTAATCCAGGTCAATCTAGTGAATAAGAAGACCAATCAGGTCAGCCAAGTTAGACCATACGTGCATAAATTTAATCCTTCGAATCAGGCTAATGCCTTGAATATTGATTTTTGTAGGGTGGAACCGGGACAATACCATTTAGTATTTGAAACCTCGATGACCGGATCGCCTAATCAAGCGGTCAAATTGGAGGAACAGATCAAACTGAAATATGGTGGGGTCAGTTATACGCCTTTGATATTTACCTATGCAGCCACGGTGATGATCTTTATTTTCTTTTTCATCAATTTTAACCAACCGGATAAAATTGCGGAACTAAGTAAACGAGGGGATTTTTCAGGTTGGTACATGATCAAACAAGATGGATTATTGATCCTGTTTTTCTTTGTTTGTCTTGCCCTCCCTGCCTATAAATACTATGAGGACAACATGAAAACCTGTAGTGCAGATTTAGAAGTGCAAGCACAGGTGGACCATACCCGTACAGGAAACAGAATAATATACACTAGATCGCCACTGATGAGTGGTAGTCATAAATAAGCAAAAGCATATGAATTACGATTATTTTTTCAAAGGTATTGCTGCCTCGGTTATTTATTCCCTTATCGGAATAGTAATCCTGTTATTGGCTTATCTATTGATCGAGAAATTGACGCCGGAAAAGTCCTGGCAGGAGATTGTCAAAAACCATAATGTCGCCTTGGCAATCGTTTTTGCCAGCTTTATTTTAGGCATCTCCATTATTATCGCAGCCTCAATTCATGGATAGAAAGAAAAATCTTTCCATCTTCCTTTTATTAGCTGTATTCATCATCGCCATTTGTGGATTGGTCTACGAGTTGGTGGCTGGTGCATTGGCCAGTTATCTATTGGGAGATTCGGTAAAGCAATTCTCTTTCATCATCGGCACTTACCTCTTTTCAATGGGGGTTGGATCCTATCTTGCCAAATTTATCCATAAGAACCTGTTCGATCGATTCATCGAGATCGAACTCTTGATAGGTATTATTGGGGGTACAAGTTCTGTTCTTTTATTCCTTCTATTTCAACAGGTTGAACATTTCCAGTTTATTTTATACTTTATTGTATTTCTGACAGGTTGTCTCTGTGGAATGGAAATCCCTTTGTTGATGAACATCCTCAAGGACAGGGTGCAATTCAAGGATTTGGTCTCCAATGTTTTCGCTTTTGATTACATCGGTGCATTGATCGCTTCGGTTTTATTCCCGATCCTGCTGATTCCAAAATTAGGGGTTATGGGTACTTCCCTCCTGTTCGGAATCATCAATATCTGTGTAGGGGTTTTCCTTGCCTTTTACCTGAGCAAGTTCCTGAAAAGGCCGACCTGGATGAAGATCAAGGCTATACTATGTTTGGTATTCCTGCTGATTGTCTTTTATTATTCCGATCGGCTCTTGGCCTATTCGGAGAACCAGCTATATGGAAACAACGTCATCTACAAGCATTCGACGACCTATCAGCGTATTGTACTGACCTCCTCCAACGGAAATTACCAGCTGTTTCTGAACAACAACCTTCAGTTCAACACCAAGGATGAGTACAGATACCATGAATGCCTGGTGCATCCCGCCATGTCGGTTGCCAAAACGCCGAAACGTGTGCTTATCTTAGGGGGTGGCGATGGTTTGGCCGCCAGGGAAATCCTGAAATACCCTATGGTAGAACATATTACCTTGGTCGACCTGGACGAAGGGATGACCAAATTGTTTCAGACTAATGAAATTCTTCGTCAGCATAATCAGGATGCATTGAACAGCCCTAAGGTAAGGGTCGTAAATGAAGATGCATTTATCTGGATAAAGGACCATCAGGAGCAATATGATGTCATCATCATCGATTTTCCGGATCCTTCCAACTACAGCTTAGGCAAATTGTACACCAATGCTTTTTACAAGCGCTTACGGTTTTTGATGCATGAGCAAAGCATTATTGCTGTGCAGACTACATCACCCTATTATGCGCCCAAAGCCTATTGGTGCATTCATGAAACCATAGCTTCTATTTTTCCGAATCCACAGGCTTACCATGCCTATGTGCCTTCCTTCGGCGAATGGGGCTTCTGTTTATTCTCCCCAGATAAAAACGTAGATTTCCAACAGGTGAACCATAAGGTGGACAACCTGCGTTTCTATGACTACAATTTCTCCAAACTCACGGACTTTGCAACAGATATGCAAAAAATACCGGTGGAGATCAATCGTTTGGACAATCAGATTTTAGTGCGGTATTTCGATGAAGAGTGGAGCAAGATATAAGTGGAACAGACGACATTTCCTGAAAGCAAGCCTTTTATTGGGTCTTGGCACTACTTTCCTGCAAGCCTGCAAAAGAAAGGCAAACCATATCTTATTAAAACTGACCGGCACCAACCACATCTTAGGGCATCGCTTATGGCTACCCGACTTCCCCCCTGTTTCTGAAAAGATTGAAATCCCTGTATTGATTCTTGGAGGTGGAATCGCAGGCTTATCTGCTGCATATCAATTCCATGAAAAGGGCTTCCAGGACTTTCTCTTATTGGAAATGGAAGATGAAGTGGGCGGAAACTCCAAATCAGGGTCAAATTCCTACAGTAAACATCCACAGGGCGCCCATTACCTGCCCATACCCAACGCCTCCAACAAAGAAATTTACCACTTTTTAGAAAAGTCAAAGATCGTTAAGGGTTGGACAGCAACTGGTGAACCAATATTTGATGAAGAACAGCTGTCCTTTGACCCGATGCATAGGCTCTTTATCGACAATTATTGGCAGAATGGCATTGTTCCTGAATATGGGCTAGATGAGGAAGAATTGGCCGAAATGGAGCGTTTTCATGGCCTCATGAAGGATTTTACGGAAATGAAAGGTAGGGATGGAAAATATGTATTTGATATTCCAACACTTTTCGCATCAAACGATCATGATCTGGAGGATCTGGATAGCATCAGCATGGAAAAGTGGCTGCTGGATCAAGGATTCAAAACAAAACCGGTATTTAGTTATGTGAATTACTGTTGCAGGGATGATTTCGGTACAGGCGTTAAACATACCTCAGCTTTTGCAGGTATACATTATTTTTCCAGTAGAAAGCATGATTACCTCGGAAATGAAGAAGCCGTATTGACCTGGCAGGAAGGCAATGGAAGATTGGTGTCCTTATTGAAAAAATACGCGGAAGGAAAGATAAAGAACAATTGTTTAGCTTATAAAATAGAATGGGATGAGAACAAAGTTCAAGTTCAGGTATACGACATTAAAACCAATAAATCAACTCTTTATATAACTAATCAACTCATCAATTGTTGTCCGCAATTTGTAAATAAATACCTGATCACTTCACGGAAAACCTTAAGCGATAAATTTGCTTATGCACCATGGTTAATTGCCACGATCACCCTGAAAAGTTTCCCCGCTGCTTCGGGCGCTCCCTTATCCTGGGACAATGTGATCCATGATGGCAAGGGCTTAGGCTATATCTTTGATCAGCATCAGAGCCTTGCCCAATATAAGGCTCCTTATGTAATCAGCTATTACCATTCTTTAGATGCCCAAGACCTTCGAAAGGAACGAAAGAAACTATTGGATTTTAGTGAGGAACAATGGCGGGATTTCATTATTGAAGATCTCTCCAAAGCACATTATGGCATCGAGGAGGAAATATTGGATATGCGTATCCATCGTTTAGGCCATGGCATGATCAGCCCAGTTCCAGGGTTCATGATGAGTGAGGCCCGGAAGGAAATGGCCAAACCAATTGCCGACCGGATTTATTTTGCACATTCTGACCTTTCCGGACTCTCCCTATTCGAGGAAGCATTCTATAGAGGCTATTTAACGGCCAAAGAAATATTAACTAAATATTATTAATAGGTTTTCTGTAAAATATATTCTTCATTTCGTCTATATTTATAAAACTAATCGAAATTACCTTTTATGCATATTCAGACCAGCCCGGCATTTCAGCGAAGCGTCAAAAAAACCCTTACTTCCATTCTCATTTTCGTCATTGTCTATATGCTGCTTTTAATAGCCGCAATAGGATTAACCATTGCGCTCACCTATTTTGGTATCCACTTGATCATAGAAATTCCAAATTTATATATCATTTTATTTGGTGCAGGATTAATCTTTGCCGGATTGACCATTCTGTTTTTCCTTATAAAATTCATCTTTTCCAAGAATCAAAACCATACGGAGGGAATGTTTGAGATTACTGCAGACATGCAACCTGAACTGTTCCAAATGATCCATGAGGTTGTACAAGAAGCTGGAACGGACTTCCCCAAAAAAGTATTTATAACACAGGAAGTTAATGCCTCGGTTTTCTATAATTCCAGTTTTTGGAGCATGATCATTCCCGTTCGGAAAAACCTCCAAATCGGGATGGGCTTGATCAATGTGCTTAGTAAACAGGAGTTAAAGGCCATTATTGCGCATGAATTTGGTCATTTCTCCCAACGGAGCATGAAGCTTGGTTCCTACGTGTACCATGTGAACCAAGTGATCTTTAACATGCTGTATAACAATGAATCTTTTGATAGAACGATCAATAGGGTAACCGGCTGGAGTAATTCTTTAGTCATCACACTCTGGGGAGCGATTTATGCTATCCGAGGGATTCAATGGATCCTCAAAAAATTATATAATTTCATTAATAAGAATTACATGGCCTTATCCCGCGAGATGGAATTCCATGCGGATGAAGTGGCAGCCCATATTGCTGGGTCGGAAGCCTTTAGCAGCTCCCTGATGCGTTTAGATTTTGCTGACCATGCCTTCAATGAAGCGGTGCAGTTCTATTTTAATCGCTCCTCCGAAAGTTTTTTTCCTGATGATATTTATGCGGATCATCAGACCATGCTTCGCTTTTTAGCAAAAAAGAACAGTTATGAGATGAAGGATGGCATGCCGTTGATCGATCTGGATAGCAATCTCAAATACGATAAATCTAAACTGAACTTCGAAAACCAATGGGCATCGCATCCGAGCACTGCCGACCGGGTGAAAAAGGTTAGGCAATTGAATATTGTTAAGGCGGTGGAAGAGGATAGCCCCGCGATGGATATGATCAAGGATAAGGATAAAGTGATCTCGGAAATATCAGATTTCCTATTTAAAAATTTGTTTTTGGAGGATGAAGGGCCAAATGCAAACATACCTATTGTTAAATTGGGTGCGGATGAATTTATCCATAAATACGAATTGGCTTTTAACAAAGGAAGTTTTGATAAGGTATTCAATGAATATTACAACTTAGTAACCCCAGTGATTTCTGATTACGAAAAGATTGATCTAGATGGTAATATTCTAGAAAGATCCTATTTCTCGGATGAGGATACGAAGCTATCGTATGAATTGCAAGCCCTGCGTCAAGATATTGGCACTTTAAAATCTATTCAGGCTAAAGAAATTGGAGTAAAGACCTTTGATTATGATGGTATTAAATTTCATCGGAAAGCCATTCCTGAGTTATTGGAAAGATTGAAAAAGGAGGAAGAATCTAAAGCAGCTGAATTGGATGAATTGAATATTCAGATATTTAAACATTTCCATCATCTGGCAAAAACCAGGAATATGGAGCAGGAGTTTTTGGAAGCTCATCTGCAACTGTCGGCTTATGATAAGATCTATGAAGATCAGATGAATTTTTATTATGAGATGAACAATAAATTTAGCTATCTGAACCAAGTCTTGGATTATAATCAAATAGAAACCTTCTTTATTGAATTCAAGGTTTTAGAGTTGAGGCTGAAAAAAGAATTGAAGGAATTATTGGAATATCCAGGGTTTGAAAATGAATTGGACAAGAAGTATGTGGAAAATTTAAAAAAGTATATGGATAAGGAGTGGAAATATTTCATGGTCTCAGCTTATGTAGATGAAAATATAATGATCTTAAGAGAAGCCATGGAAGCCCTGCCTTATTTGATTTATCAACGATACTTCCTGCAGAAAAAGAAAATATTAACTATCCAAGCAGACCTGATGTAATTTCTGTCTTTGCATGGAGGCTTCCCGTCATTGCATGGAGGTACGAGGTCCTTCCAAGGAAGCACGTCCCCCCGTCATTGCGAGGAGGCACGACGAAGCAATCTTCCCCCATGTCATCCTGAGCGAAGTCGAAGGATCTGTTCGTATACCACCGTACAGATGCTTCGACTACGCTCAGCATGACAACTCCCCAACCCATCCCGTTCCCTCTCCAGCTTCCCTCGCCCCTTACCGTCCCACTTCAACCACCATCCGCTTCCCCTTCCATTCCATCCCTTTCCCACTCTTCCATCCCCATCTTTACCCCTTACCTTTTCTCTCCAACCTTCATCCCTTCCCTTCCCTTCCCTTCCCTTCCCTTCCCTTCCCTTCCCTTCCTCCCCCCCCAATTGTAACATTTCCAACACAAAATTTACCCCTAAAGATAAACCCACCAACCCAAACGGCATTTTTTAATCATAAAATTAATTATTCTTACTATTTCTTTTCTTATCTATAAAATCTATACTTTCCCAAACTATTATAAACTTTATTTAACAACATTATTCAACCTTATTAAACATTATTAAACTAATTAATTGTATTTTCGGCGAGCAAAATCCTCAACATCTACCGGATTAAGCCTATGGAATTGAATTATTTAACTATCTATATAATCAATAACCAAAATCAGATCATGAAAAATATCTTTACAATGATGTTATTCATTGTCTTATGCGGCTCGTTGTCTTATGCCCAAGGGAATAAGACCATTACGGGTACCATTAAAGACAATCAAAATCGACCTGTGGTGAATGCAAGTGTCTTGGTCAAAGGAACCAACCTAGGTACTGCTTCCGATGCAGGCGGAAACTTCGAAATTCAAGTCCCAGCGACAGCTTCCGTCTTGATTTTCTCCGCAGTCGGCTATGACGACCAAGAGGTCAACATTGGCGACAAAAAAAACATGAATGTCATTCTTGCCGAAAAAAACCTAGGCATCGATGAGGTCGTAGTTGTGGGTTATTCTACAGTCGACAAGAAACACTTAGCCTCTTCAGTTGCCCAAATGGACATGTCGCAGACCAAAACGCGTCCGATCATGAAAATGGAACAAGCTTTCAGCGGAACCATTCCAGGGGTGACCATGTTGCAGGGCAACAGCCTTCCAGGAAGCTCCCCAGGAAGTATTGCTATCCGCGGTGTGAGTACCTTGCAGAATGCAAGTCCTTTGGTCATTGTCGATGGAATGGAACAATCCTTAAGCGACATCGACCCGAACCAGATCAAGAGTCTAACCGTCCTTAAAGATGCGGCTTCTACCTCCATGTATGGTTCTAGAGGTGCCAATGGGGTAATCATCATTGAAACAGAACGCGGTACAACTGGACAATTCAAGGTGGACCTGAATGCTTGGGGATCGATCGACAACCCAATCGACCTACCTACCTTTGTGAATGCCGCAGATTACATGCGTCTGAACAATGAAGCCAGATCCCTTCAAGGACAAACCACGCTATACACCGCAGAGGATATCCAAAAAGCGGAAAGCGGCGAGACTAAAAGTGTAAATTGGTTGGACGAAGTGATGCAAAGTCGCGCCTATGCCCATAACCAATCGGCTAATATTTCCGGTGGTGGTGGTGTAGGAACATTTAACCTAATGCTTGGCCATATCCAGGAAAATGGATTGAACAACATTGAAGGAACACAAAAATTCTCCGCACGCTTCAATACCAACGTCAATATTGCAGACAAATTCGTGCTTCTTGCCGATTTCTATGCCCACCGTTTACAGGTAGATCGTTTGATGGCCAATGATGATGGCCATGGCCTATACCAGATCGCTTGGCGAATGAACCCTACGCAACAAGTATTTTTTGAAGGGACAGACCTTCCGAATCACTACATGTTGCACAACAACCTGAACCCGGTTGCTTCCATCAACCATGGTGGTATCAAAAACTACATGCACGACCGGAGTACGATCAACCTAAGACCAAAATATTACATCAATCCGAACTTGAACATTGAGGGTAATATTTCGTATATGATCAATAAATCGGCGAACAAATCTGTTCGTGAGACCTTTAAATTCTATGATGCCACCGGAAAACCGGCTACCATCTGGGCGAATTCGGTGACTGCCGATCAAGGTGTCAGCCAATCCCAAATCACGGCTAGAGCATTGGTAAACTATACCAAAGATCTTCGTGGAAACAAGGATAAACTGTACCTGACAGCTGGTTCAGAGATGATGAACTTCACCTACACCGATTACCGCGAGATCAATAAGGCATCTTTCTTCGGAAAGTTGAACTATTCCTTCGATGAACGTTATTTGCTGGAATTAACCGCACGTTCAGACGGTAGTAGTAAATTTGCGCCAGGACAGAAATGGGGCTTCTTCCCTTCTGCTGCCCTAGCTTGGAACCTGCATAACGAAAGCTTCATGAGCAGCCTTCGCGACAGCAAAACCTTGACCAACTTCAAGATCCGTGCATCATACGGTTTGATCGGTAATGAGAATGTGGATCCATACCTGTGGCAGGAAGTAGTGAATACCTGGGGATGGACCATGCGTGTGCCAAATCCATTATTCTCTTGGGAAAAACAAAAACAATGGAACGTAGGTGCAGACCTGACTTTATTGGACAACCGCTTGAATATTACAGCGGATGTATACGACAAATTCTCGTACGACCTGATCTATTCCGACTTCCCAGTACCTCCACTAACCGGATCGAACACCTTAACTTCGGCGGTAAACATTGGTGAGGTTAGAAATAAAGGATATGAAATCTCGGCAAATTGGTCAGATAATATCGGGGATTTGAAATATACCATTGGTGGTATGTTCTTCGACAACAGCAACAAAGTTGAAAAGGCTGGTTACAATAAAACTGACACCTTAATCTTCAAAAACACCAACGATAAAATCTGGTACAACGGCATTGCCATTGATAACTATTATGGCTATGAAACCGATGGATATTTCCAGAACGAGGCGGAAATTGATGCGACAACAGCAAAATTACCGAATACCATTCCTGGAGACATCCGTTATAGAGATCAGAATGGAGATGGCATTATCAATGATGATGACCGTGTGGAACTAGGTGATCCATTCCCACATTTGAATTATTCAGTCAACCTAAACCTGAAATACAAAGGTTGGGACTTTGCAGCCTTGGGTCAAGGTGTTGGACGCCGTACATCCCGCATTGGCGGACAGGAAGGCTATCCGATCTACGTAGATAATGCATCGAATGCATTAGGTGCACCGCGCCAAGAATATGCAGACAACAGATGGACACCAGAAAATCCGAACTCCCGTTTTCCAAGGGTTTGGACCGGCGCAAGCACCAACACTTTCCTTAGTGATGTATGGTTGAGCGACGCGTCGTACTTCCGCATCAAGATGCTTCAATTGGGTTATACTTTCCCGAAATGGGGCAAAGCTTTCCAAAATGTACGCGTGTATGTGAATGCACAGGATGCCTTTACCTTCACCAAATACGAGGGATTAGAGCCAGAACGTAACGGTGGAAATGGTAACTACCCACGCATGGCTACCTATAGTTTTGGTATCAGAGCCACTATCTTTTAATCAATAAACAGAGAAAGAAAATGAGAAAATCAATCATATATTTTGGTCTATTGGCAAGTATGTCTTTGGCCAGTTGTGAAAAATTCTTAGATAAAACAGATCCTACGGCAACTTCCTTTACTGAGTTCTTCAATACCGAGGAAGACCTTCGCCGTGTGGTGTACAGTAGTTATGTGGATGTGTTCACTTCGGTGGGTGCTCGCGGATTATTGTTCTATTTGGAAGATTCTAAATCGGACAATGCCTATAGCCGCATCGAAAATGACCATCACCAACGTATCGCCAATGGTAATATCAACGCCAATACCACTGCATTCTTATATTACTATGAATTGCAGATGAAACATTTGGGCCGTCTGAATACCTTTATTGCGAATGTGGATGTTCCTTATGTGGAGGATGAAGCCGTTCGTACTAAATTCAAGAGTATCTTGGAAGCGCTGCGTGTTTGGCATTATTTCAAATTGACCAGCCGTTGGGCAAATGTACCTTTCCACTTGGAGCCGGCCAACATGGAAACCGCCCTTCAGCCTGCAAAAAGCAAGGAAGAAATTTTGGAAACCCTATTTCCTTTAGCGGAAGAAATTGCTTCCCGCCTACCGGAAAATGAGTATACTTCAGATGCTTATATGTTCAATAAGTATTCGTTCAAGGCATTGACCATGCGTTATGCGTTGTATAACGGCAAATACGAACTGGCAGCCAAATTGGCCAAAGAGATCATCGAAAGTGGAAAATATCAGTTGCATGCGAACTATGCCGATCTGTTCAATTACAAAGCGGATAAGACCAACAAGGAGTTCATCATGAAATTCGATATGGAAAGTCATAATAATACGGCGACCAACTCTTTCCGCGACCTGGCACCACAATACCGTACGGGTAATGGACAATCCTATTCTGTTCCGACCAAATCTTTGGTGGATTCGTATTGGACCCTACAAGGTAGACCGATCGACAATTGTCCATTGCACACGAAACAGGAATATGAACTGGATCCGAAATTAAATCGTGACCCACGTTTAAAAGCCAGTATTTTTGGCCAAGGAGATACGTTTTACGGCGATAAGATCGATATTTACAATACGGCTAGCTTATTCTATTTTGAGAACCAACGTTCCAGTAAATCTGGCTATTGGTTCAAGAAGTTTGTCGATGAAACCGATGCTTTCAAATCTGGTGGTAACATGCATTTCCCATTGTTAAGGTATGCGGAGGTTTTATTGACCTATGCCGAAGCACAGATCATGTTGGGACAAGTGGATGACCTGGCGAAAGATTGCATCAACCAGTTGAGAAAACGTGCTGGATTGGATATGACCGTGGCAGACGTGAAATTGGGCAGCAAAACCCAAGAGGAATGGGTAAACTTGATCCGTAACGAACGCAGAACGGAATTAGCTGGAGAAGGTATCCGATATGACGATATCATCCGTTGGCGAATTGCGGAACAGGTGTTGAACCAACCCGCATTAGGACACACCCGTTTGGTAAATGGAAAAGTGGAAACTTTAAAGATTGAAGATCGAACGTTCCAACAACATAATTATGTGTGGCCGTTCCATGAGAACAGCTTACGCGTAGAACCAGGATTGATTCAGAATCCAGGTTATTAATATTAAGAAGCCGTATCGATGTTGATACGGCTTTTTTTTGTTAAATTAGATAATGTTGTTGTTTTCCTATGTTAAAAGCTTGTTTTCGTAGTAAAACCATGGTTTAAGCAACCTTAAAGCGGGTTTTAGTATACTTAGGTTACTAAATACATACTTTTACATTACTTTCACCCTGCTTTAAGAGCGAAGCAAAACCTCTCATGGCGAGGAAGCAAGCCATCCCGTCTTTGCGAGAAGACCGCACATCCTTTGGAGCAACGAAGCAAAACCCGTCCTTCCGAGGAGGCAAGCCATACCGTCATTGCGAGGAGGCACGACGAAGCAATCTTCCCCCATGTCATCCTGAGCGAAGTCGAAGGATCTGTTCGTATACCACCATACCACCGTACAGATGCTTCGACTACGCTCAGCATGACAAGCTTTCTATTTTAATTCCTAAACCCATCAGATTTTCTTATCTTTAAAAAGGTCGCTGGACAGCAAAAGAAGATGAAGCTCCAGCGTCCATAACCCTATTTATAAACTAAAAAATCCCTCATCAGAATGAAGGAATGTGCTGGAAAAAAATTTAGAGAAGCTCTTCAAGCCGAATCACCCCTACAAATCGTAGGAACCATCAACGCCAACCATGCACTATTAGCAGAACAATCAGGATTCAAAGCCATTTACCTTTCTGGAGGTGGCGTAGCTGCAGGTTCACTGGGCATCCCAGACCTTGGAATTACCACTCTACAAGATGTGCTAATCGATGTAGAACGTATCACCAATGTCTGTAAAACTCCCTTATTGGTAGATATCGACACCGGTTTTGGACCATCCGCTTTCAATATCGCTCGTACCATCCAATCTCTCGAAAAAGCTGGTGCTGCCGGTATACACATGGAAGACCAAGTAGGCGCTAAACGTTGTGGGCATCGTCCCGGCAAGGAATTGGTCAGTTTGGACGAAATGGTAGACCGCATCCGCGCAGCGGTAGATGCTCGTAGAGATGCTGATTTTGTGATCGGTGCCCGAACCGATGCCATTGCTTCCGAAGGCATTGAAAATGCCTTATCACGAGCCAAAGCCTATGCAGAGGCTGGTGCGGATTTCATCTTTGCAGAAGCTGTCCGCTCCCTGGAAGATTATACCCGCTTTCAGGAGGCTACCCAACTTCCCATATTAGCCAACATCACCGAATTTGGGCAAACGCCTTTGTTCACCGTGGAGGAACTTAAAGGCGCTAAGGTTTCCATGGTACTCTACCCACTTTCAGCTTTCCGCGCAGCCAATAAGGCTGCCTTGAATGTGTACCAACATATCCGGAATGATGGTAGCCAGCAAGCTGTTCTGGAAACCATGCAGACCCGTGAAGAACTTTATCAAAGTATTGACTATTATAATTATGAGAATCGTTTAGACCAATTGTTTAACAAGAAATGATATGAAAGAAACGAATGAATCAGGTTTTAAACCGAAAAAAAGCGTTGCCCTATCCGGGGTTCCTGCAGGAAACACCAGCCTTTGTACGGTAGGAAGAAGTGGAAACGACCTCCACTACCGCGGTTATGATATATTGGACCTAGCCGATCAAGCCAGTTTTGAAGAAGTGGCCTATCTACTGATCCATGGCAAATTGCCCAATGCAAAAGAATTGGAGAACTACGAGCATAAACTTGTTCAGCAAAGGGGCCTGCCTCAAAAACTGAAAGAAGTTTTAAAATTGATCCCTGCATCTGCTCATCCAATGGACGTGCTGCGAACTTCCGTGTCCATGTTCGGCACATTGGAACCGGAACCTTTGGAACATGAGCCATCAAAGACCCGCGAGATCATCGATCGTCTTATGGCCAGCATGGGTTCTGCCCTATTATACTGGTACCATTACAGCCATCACCAAAAAGAAATTGAAGTAGAAACCGACGATACGACCTTAGGAGGTCATTTTCTCCATCTCTTGCATGGAAAGAAACCTTCTGAAGCTTGGGTACGGGCCATGCAGACTTCCTTGAACCTCTATGCCGAACATGAATTCAATGCTTCCACCTTTACGGCACGCGTAATTGCTGGAACCGGTTCCGATGTGTATGCAAGTATCGCCGGAGCGATCGGAGCGCTACGTGGACCAAAACATGGAGGTGCCAATGAGGTAGCATTCGAGATCCAAAGCAGGTATAAGGATGCAGACGATGCGGAAAAGGATATCCGTGAGCGATTGTCCAAAAAGGAGGTCATCATCGGCTTTGGACATCCGGTCTATACCATTTCAGACCCCCGCAATCAGGTCATCAAAAGAATCGCCAAGGAACTTTCAGAGGAATTGGGGGATATGAAATTATTCGATATCGCCGAACGCTTGGAAACCCTGATGTGGGACGAAAAGAAAATGTTCCCTAATCTGGACTGGTTCTCTGCGGTGGCCTATCACCTGATGGGAATCCCAACCGATATGTTCACCCCATTGTTCGTGATGTCGAGAATCTCCGGCTGGGGGGCACACATCATCGAACAGCGTGAAGATGGCAAGATCATCCGCCCTAGCGCCAACTATACGGGCCCTGAAAACCAGAAATTCATTCCATTAAAAGACAGATAAAAATAAGTACATAACAATCAGAAATGTCATCACATATTTCCAACAACAGACCCAATCCAGATCAAGTATTACTGGATATTGCAGATTATATTCTAGACTATAAAATTGATAGTCAGTTAGCGAAGGAAACCGCCCATTATTGTTTTTTGGATACGATAGGCTGTGGATTTGAAGCCTTGACCTATCCGGCTTGCACGAAAATGCTTGGCCCAATCGTTCCTGGAACGATTGTTCCGAATGGTGCCAAGGTGCCTGGTACCCCCTATCAGTTAGATCCCATCCAAGCAGCCTTCAACATTGGCGCTATGGTTCGTTGGTTGGATTTCAACGACACTTGGTTGGCCGCTGAATGGGGTCATCCATCCGATAACCTTGGTGGTATATTGGCCGTTGCCGACTGGATCAGTAGAAACAACCTGGAGAAAGGAAAAGAGCCCTTGAAGATGGAGACCGTGCTGGAAGCCATGGTAAAGGCTCATGAAGTGCAGGGTGTGCTGGCTTTGGAAAACTCTTTCAATAAAGTGGGTTTAGACCACGTGATCCTGGTTAAGATAGCATCTACCGCTGTTGTCGGTAAACTTTTGGGCTTGAACCGCGATGAGTTGGTCAATGCGCTATCTTTAGCCTTTGTAGATGGGCAATCCTTGCGTACCTACCGACACGCTCCGAATACCGGTAGCCGTAAATCCTGGGCAGCAGGTGATGCCACCTCCAGAGCTGTACGTTTGGCGTTGATAGCACAAAAAGGTGAAATGGGCTATCCATCGGTACTTACTGCTCCGGTTTGGGGATTCTATGATGTATCCTTTAAAGGTCGGGAATTCAAGTTCCAACGCCCTTATGGAAGCTACGTCATGGAGAATGTGTTGTTCAAGATTTCCTTCCCAGCAGAATTCCACTCGCAGACTGCGGTGGAAGCAGCCATGACCTTACATGGAAAATTAAAAGAATTGGGAAAAACTTCGGAGGATATCAAATCCGTTAAAATCAGAACCCATGAAGCGGCCATCCGCATTATCGATAAAAAAGGTCCTTTACATAACCCTGCAGACCGTGACCATGCCATCCAATACATGGTGGCCGTTCCATTGATCTTCGGACGCTTGACCGCAGCAGATTATGAAGATAATATCGCCAAAGATGAGCGAATCGATGCATTAAGGGAAAAAATCACTTGTATTGAAGATCCACAGTTCACCGTGGATTACCATGATCCGGAGAAACGTTCGATCGCCAATGCGCTGACACTGGAGCTGAACGATGGAACCATCCTGGAAGAAGTGGTCGTAGAATATCCGATTGGACATAAACGCCGCAGATCCGAAGGTATCCCGAAACTGATCGAAAAATATAAGATCAATCTTGCTCGTGTATTTGCCGAAAAACAACAGAAAATAGTATTGCAACATACCTTGGAATACGAAGACTTCATCAAATTATCGGTCAATGACCTGGTAGATATGATGGTATAAGTAACCACATAAAAAAAACATCGCCTAAATGTAGGCGATGTTTTTTTTATAAAGTAATCTCTTCCTTATTTTGAAGGGCCTTCATTCCAATTGGAATCAAAACCTGTGTAGAATTTAAAGTCTTTCTTCGATAGTTCGATCAAGGATTTCGGGAGCTCCCATTGTTCACCATATTTAGCGAACTCCAGGCAATCATTAACAAAGGCATGCAGGCCTACCTGATCGATATGACCGAAAACACCTCCTGTCTGCATCGCATAACCAACTCCCAGTACCGAGCCTAGATCGCCATCTTTCGGACTGGTCAAAATCCCATCTTCCAAACAACGGTAACTATCCAAAGCCATCACGTGCAACAACCTGTATTTGATCATGATCAAACAGGCTGGCTTAGCTGGCTTTTCAATCTCCTTATCCTCCCAAGGCTTTTTACTTCGGTCCTCGCTGGAATATTCATAGAACCCCTTCCCTGATTTCCTTCCGTGCCTACCTTCTGCTATCAATTTTTTCAGATAATTATAAGCTCTTTTCTGACTCGTATGAAGTTTTGGTAATTGATCATATACATGAACCATGAGATCCAATGAAATCTCATCCAATACAGCTAATGGTCCGACAGCAAAGCCGGCTTCCTTCGCTTGGCGATCGATCACCTCTACCGATGCTCCTTCCAATAACAGGGTAATCCCTTCCAGAAGGTAGTTGAAGAAAATCCTGGAGGTAAAGAAGGCGGGGCCATCATTGACCACAATAGGTATCTTTCGAAGCTTATGGACAAAGGTCAATGCCTCTTCCAAGGTTTCAGGACTGGTATCTGCACCTTTGATCACTTCTACCAAGGCCATCCGGTCTACCGGTGAGAAAAAATGAAGTCCGATAAATCGGCTGGGATTAGCACTAAATTTAGCCAACTTATGGATTGGAAGGCTCGTGGTATTTGAGGCAAAGAATCCTTTTGGATTTAATATCGGCAAGCTATCCTGGATGACCGCAGCTTTTAGGTTCAGGTCTTCAAAAACAGCCTCAATAATCAGGTCCTGTTTGTCCAACCCTTCAAAATGAGATATGGGATTGATTAAATCCAGTATCTTCTGCTGCTTTTCGGGCGTCATTTTACCCAATTCCATCAATTTGTTGGTCACTTTCTCCGAATAGCTCTTTCCTTTTTCGGCGGCAGCATCGGATATGTCCTTTAGTTGGACTTCTATCCCAGCTTTCGCTGCCTCATAAGCTATCCCGGAACCCATCATACCTGCACCTAAAACCGTTAGTTTATTGACCTGGCTTTCCGCCTTAGCACCCAATGCTGCCGCTTCCTTCATGGAATAATACATCGTGCGGATAATGGACATGGTCTGCTTTTCATGAAGGATGTATTCAAATTGGACCAATTCCATGGTCAACAATTCCGCTTTGCTCAAGAAAGGACTGGTTTTAAAAATGATGAAACAGGAAATATGTGCCGGAATATTGGAATTGGCCTGTTTGTTAAGTTTTTGCAGTTCTCCGTTGATCTCTTCATCACTCAAGGCTTGCTGCCTTTTAAGGCCGTTCCCTGGTTGTTCCAGGAAGTTTAGGGCATCCACTAGGGCATCATCCAGGTTATCCACAAAGGAATCGATCAGATTCAGTTCAAGCGCAGCACTGCCTTTATAGATCTTTCCTTTGGTCAACACTTCAAAAGCTGTTGAAAGAGGAACTCTTTCTTTGAGGTGGACCACCGATCCCATTCCATAGATGACGGCATAGGCCCCCTCTGGAAAACCAACTGTCGCCTGGTTTCCAACGGCGATCAATTTCGAACATGCTAGCCCCAGGGTATATCCTATACCCAACAGCGCATGATCAAAAATGCCAACGATCGGTTTTTTTAATTGATCGATTCCCACCATCAGATCCATGATTTCAAACAACCTTTTCTTGAATTCGATCTTTTCTTTTGCCTGCTTGAACAACTGCCTGAAATTTAGGGATTGAAATGATCCTGAAAAATGCAGGACCAAACCGGTTATTTCGGGCTTCAGCAAATGGTTCTGAACACGGCGAAGTAAAGCGCGTACAAAACCAAAATCCAACTCATAAGCGGTTTCCAATGAATTATGCACATAAATTTCTAAGACATAATCATTGATGTTTCTTTCTTGATATTGTATATGTTTGGGCAGGTGATTGATTTCCATAGATTTATTTTTTTGAATAATCGACTTGGTCGATACTGATCTTGGCCAAGATTTCGAGCATGATTTCGGAAGTACCAGCGATAATGGTGCCAACGCGTACATCACGGTATAAACGGGCAATCTTATAATCTTCGGTAAAACCATAACCACCAAACATCTGTAGGCAATCGGATACCACCTTTATTGCCAATTCACTGGCCTGCAGTTTGGCAATGGAACATTCCTTTACGGCATATATCCCCTGGTTCTGCAAATCGCAGCAATGGTAGATAAAGGCTTTCAGTGTCTCCACATCCGCATACATTTGCGCAAAACGATGGCGCAATACCTGAAAATCTTTCAAGGGTTTATTGAAGGCCTCCCGCTGTTGAAGATAATCCAAGGTATATTCCATGGCTGATTCCGCCGTGGTCAAACTATGTATGCCTGCTGTCAGGCGTTCTAATTGCAGACCTCCCATTAGATATTTGAAGCCCTCTCCTTCCACACCTATAAGATGAGATTTCGGAACTCTAACATGGTCAAAACCGATTTCGGCGGTATCCGAGGCATGCCAACCTAATTTTTCAATTTTATTGCAGGTTACCCCAGGCGTATTCCGATCGACCAAGATCAAGCTGATGCCCTTGCTTCCCGCAGCAGGATCTGTCTTTACCGCAGTGATAAAGAAGTCGCCATAATAGCCATTTGTGATAAATGTTTTGGATCCATTGATAATGTATTCATCGCCATCGAGCACCGCTGTGGTCTTCATACGCTGCACATCCGAACCAGCAACAGGCTCCGTGATCGCAACGGCACTTACCATATCTCCTTGGATAACGGCTGTCAGGTATTTCGATTTTAATTCTTCAGAACCATGTTTCCAAAGATAAGGCGTAGACATGAATTGAATCACCAGTGCCGAAACACTAAAACCACCAGAAAAACATTTGGAAATTTCTTCGCAGAAGATAAGGGAATAATAAAAGTCAAGATCTAGGCCGCCGTATTGTTCTGGGTATATAAGCCCCATATATCCCATGTCGCCTAATTTTTTCCAGATGGATTTGTCAATCGCACCTTGTTTTTCCCATTTGTCGATGTGTGGGAGAATTTCTTTTTGAATAAATGACTTCAGACTATCTCGGAAAATTAGATGTTCCTCCGTCAATCTTGTGTTGTGCATATAAGTTTATTTGGTTCACAGTAGTTATCCCATAGAAGATAACCTGATTTAACCCTGAGCTAAATAGCCTTTGGGTAATTGGTTCTAATTTAATTAAAATGCCTCGAAAAATTCGTTAAATACCTATAAATTTTACATAACTATTTTGGAAAGTTTAAAGGGTGAATCCCTTACAGAAACACCCTCTAGACATACAAACAACAGTATATTCTTTAATCAAAATATTCCCTACTGATGTCTTCCAATTTTTCAGGAAAGATTTCGGTTGGACAGTGCAATAACTGCCTAATCGAGAATAGTTGATAGAAACTTCGGTCGTCGAGGATATTCAGAAAAAGAAACAATTCTTTTAGGATCAAGCGTTCTTTCTCGTCAGATCTGGTAGACATAATTTCCAACAAGGAAAGCTTCATCTCATTTAGGCTCAGGAAATAATGCGTCAGCCCACCTCCTAAACTCCAAAATCCTTGATCGATGATATCCTTATATTTAATTTTTGCATATAGGTTGTAGATCGATTGTTGCTGTTCTTCATCCAGGTTTTCCAAATTATTGGCTGAAGTAAAACAATTAATAACGAGCTCCTGCATTTTTTCGGACAAGCTCTTTTCCGGTGCATTTGTTATTGGTGTTTCCATATTATTTTGATGAATTTTTGAGAATTGTTTTTCATTCCTCTTAAAAAAGGAATCCGCAGCAGATTTACCATTTACCCTATAAATGTGCTGCAAAACTACAACCTATGGATTAATTAATTGTTAAACATTTAATCAAAATAGGAAATTAACATATCTCTAATGAGCATCTTATGGAATTGTAATAGCGTTTTAATGGATTTCTAATGTACAAAAAAGTCAGCCCTTTTGGGACTGACTTTTACTTGTGTTTTCCTTAAGTAGTGAAAATGTGGTTGTATATAAAAAATCAATAGCAATTTTTACTCCAAAAAATACAGTGGAAAAAGATTTATTATGTTCAAGGGTCAAATAAGATATTCTTGTAATGAAAAATCTACATTTTCGTCTGCATCAATCTGAATCCTTGCTGGTTAACAAAAGAATAAAGATCAATTTTCTTTGAAAATTTGTATATTTATTAGCAGTAATTGAAGTTAATAGATATGCATTATGGCTACATTCAATGACAATTTTTCTAAGCAAGCTTCCATTTATGCCCAATACCGGCCATCCTATCCGCATGAGCTTTACGATTATCTTTCCGAATTAACCCCCACCCATGAATTAGCATGGGATTGTGGTACAGGGAATGGACAGTCTGCCATACACCTCGCAGATTTTTACGATTCGGTATATGCTAGTGACCCCAGCGAAGCACAGATCACCAATGCCTTCGCCCATGATCGGGTGACCTATAAGGTCGAAAAAGCAGAGGAATCAACATTAAAAGACCAATCCGTGGATTTGGTGGCTATTGCGCAAGCCATACATTGGTTTGATTATGATAAATTTTACGCGGAGGTCAAAAGAGTCCTTAAAAAAGGAGGTATTATTGCCACCTGGGCATATGGAATACCCAGTATAAATAAGGAATTGGATGTATTGATCAAGCATTTCCATCAAAAAACCGTTGGTCCTTATTGGCCGATCGAAACCCGCAGTATCGATCAGGAATATACGACCATCCCCTTCCCATTTCGGGAAATCGAGCCTCCTGAATTCTATATCCGAAAAAGATTTAAGATGGAAGATCTTTTAGGGCATCTTTTGAGTTGGTCTGCAACGCAACGATTCATCGAGCAGGTTGGTCAAAACCCTATTGATCAATTAAGACCCGAAGTCGAGAAAATCTGGGGCAACCCGCAATTGGTAAAAGATGCCGTTTGGAAAATCTACCTACGCGTAGGAAAGATTCCTGCGTAAGAATAATCCCTGCGGAGGAAAGATCATTTGGTATGCAAACTAGGAATGAAGAAAACTATTTAGTTTAAAACCTTTTCATAGGCTCTTCTGGCTCCCCCACGGAAATACACTTCGCCACAATAGGTATATCCCAGTTTTTCAAAAACGCGGAGCATTCCTACGTTATCAAAGTTCGTATCCACACGTAGGCTGTATACTTGCCTTTCTTTACATAATTCTTCTACCTCTTTCAACATCTTACTTGCCTGTCCTTTGACATAATTTGCCTGACTGACTGCGATACGGTGCACTACGCCATAAGGCTGATCACTCAACCACTTCCCTTCTATGATTTCATAAGCAGGTTCTATCTCAAAAATCAAAGCAAGATAGCCATATACTTCGCCATTAGCATCCACATGCACATAGCCATAACCTAATTCAATATCCCGTTGGATAACTCCTAGGTTTGGATAACCATCTTGCCATTGATTACTTCCTTCCTCCTTCCGCTTATCTATTGCCTGTTTTATGATCGACCAAATTGCTTCTGCTTCCTCTGCTCGGGCATTCCGTAAGATAAGATCCTCTAAATTCACTTGAATTGACATATTAACTTCTTGATCTTTTATACAATTCCTCCACCAATCTCGAAGATCTGAAACTGAATTCAGCGCCAAAACTATTCACTACCAAACCTTTCACCAGATTATCCTTGGAAGAAATAGCAAATAGAATACTTTCATCCTCTGGATCCGTCATGCCTTCAAAACGATAGATATCATCGATAATGAATTCATCTGGAGATAATTCCATAGACTTTCCAGCACAGCGAAGACATTCGCCATCCTCTGAAATCAAAAAATCATCGGTATAACCTTGTTTCTGCAGGTCATTTACTGCTTCGCTTAATGTATCGTAACTTTTTCTTGATAGATTTGCCATAAGACTGCTATTAATTTTTCACATCCCTTTCCAAGTAGATCCTTAGGTGGATCCTTAGATGGTATCAAATTATGAAAAATTAGCTGTTGTCACAAAAAAAAGGCATTGCTTTTGCATGAAATAAACTTAAAAAAACAAATTAATCTTAAGGGTTGTATGGACGTATTCTTGCCGATTTTGGGATGCTTGATATTATTATTTAGTATTCTACCTTTAATCCGAAGTGACTTTTGGACCTTCCGAGTATTTGAATATCCTAGAATCCAGAAATTAGCACTCGTTATACTTTGGATAGTATTATATATATCCTTTGGAAATAAAGAAGTCATCTTTCAAAAAATCCTATTTTACGCCCTGATCATCAATGGCATCTATCTCTGTTGGCAGATTTGGCCTTTTACACCTTTGGCAAAAAAACAGGTTTATCGGGCTGAAAAATTGGAGCCCAACAATCAGATCGCTGTAATGATATCCAATGTATATGAAGATAATGTTAATTATCAAGGATGCCTTCAGGTGATCCATGAAAATGACCCCGATCTTATCCTCTTATTAGAGACCAATCATATCTGGGCGAAAGAAACAGAAAGCCTAGATAAGGAATACCCTTTTCAAGTAAAAGTCCCGATTGACAATACCTATGGCATGCTCTTATTCTCCAAATTCAAACTTCACGAAATTTCTGTAAACTATTTGGTGGAAGAGGAGATCCCAAGTATATTCTGTCAGGTGGAATTGCCTTCCAGGCAGCGGGTTCAAGTGTTTGCGGTACATCCTACCCCGCCTGTTCCCAATGAAAACCCTCGTTCAACAGAACGCGATAAGGAACTGTTATTGGTGGCCAAGAAAGCTGAAAAATTGGATATGCCCGTCATCGTAATTGGAGATCTTAATGATGTGGCCTGGAGTTATACCACGGAACTTTTCCTAAAAACCAGTCAGCTTTTAGATCCTCGGCGCGGCAGAGGTTTTTACAATACCTTCCATGCCAAAATGCCTTTAATGCAGTTCCCATTGGACCATGCCTTTATCTCTGCAGATTTTAAATTAATATCTCTTAAGAAATTGGATAATTTCGACTCGGACCATTTTCCTATCTTTGTGAAGGTTCAGTATGAAAAGCAGGCCGAGGAGGAACAAGAGGATAACCAATTGGAGCAGACAAAAGCAGATGAAGAATTGGCGGAGGAAAAGATTCATGCCGACACTTAGGGATATATCTCCTGATGTTTAATTTGAAATAAAATGGCAGACCATACCGCATTCCAACCGGACAATCCGGATGAAGATTATCTAGCGATCAATCGAAAGCTATGGAACGATAAAACCAATTCCCATACTTCTTCTGAATTTTATGATATGCCTTCCTTTTTGGAAGGGAAATCCTCTTTAAAGGAAGTGGAGTTAAATTTACTGGGCGATGTAAGAGGTAAAAACATCCTGCATTTACAATGTCATTTTGGTCAGGATAGTCTATCCTTGGCAAGAATGGGTGCGAAAGTGACGGGGGTCGACCTTTCCGATGCAGCCATACTCTTTGCGCAACAATTGGCACAGGACTTGGCATTAGATGCAGAATTTATCTGTTCCGATGTTTATAATACCCCTGAGGAACTCAATGGCCAATTTGATATGGTGTTCATCAGTTATGGAACCATTGGATGGCTTCCAGATTTGGATAGATGGGCGGCGGTTATTCATCGCTGTTTAAAACCACAGGGCAAATTGGTATTTGTAGAATTTCATCCGATGGTCTGGGCATTTGATTATGAATTCAGCAAAATTGCCTACAGTTACTTCAATGTCGAAACGATTGTTGAAACCACCGAAGGCACCTATGCAGACCGTAATGCCGACATCAAAAACAAATCTGTTTCTTGGAACCATCCCTTGAGCGATGTGTTTAAGACACTACTGAACAACAACTTACAGATAAGCTCTTTTGAGGAATTTGATTACTCACCCTATAACTGTTTTTTGAATACCGTTCAGGATGGTCCAGACAAATACAGAATTAAGGGATTGGAAGGCAAAATCCCGATGTTATATGCCATCACGGCTATTAAATCTTAAGACATTACGCATCTTCTTTTATGAATTTTCGAGTATTTATTTTCGCTTTGAGCTTAGCCATGATGAGCATTTCCTTTAGTTTCGCTCAAGCACCTGCAGCCTATGAAGTAGTAGAGGAATTCAACTTCTATCAGGTACATGATCAGAAAGAAACTTTGGTCTTTGCCAATATGGCCTATATCCGGGAGGAGCCCAGCACGAAAAGCAAGCTTTTGGATTCACTCGCTCTCGGAACTGAACTAAAATACATAGGCGCTGATGCCATCAATCCAACCCTCATTCGGGGGATGAAATTACCTTGGTACTATATCGAATATGTGCTTAATGGCCAAAAGAAAAGAGGCTATATGTGGGCTGGTCTTTTGGCAGTGGGATCAAATGTGGACAAGAAAACCGGTAATACGTTCCTACATGGCATTGCTTGGCAGAACCAAGAAGAGGACAACAATTATTATTGGACGGAACTTAAGGTGCTGGACAAGAACAAGCAGTTGATCGATACGGAAAGCTTTGCCTATTTACCATCCAGCCAATCTTTTTCCTACAATGAAATTGCTGATGCACAAGGCTTAGCAAACAGCAAAAACATCATTAAGGTAAGCTTTTCTGGGGAATCCTGCGGGATCTATACCTTCGATTTTTATTTTTCCTGGGATGGAAAGCAACTCCACTCCTTACCTGAAACTTCCTCGGTAAGCGATGCTGGAATATTTTACTATTCAGAGGAATTAGTCCTTCCCAATACCCATAATAAAGGGAAACAGATCATCGTCAAGCGTATCGAACAAAGGGAATCCGAATCAGACATTAACGATGAAACTGTCTCCGAAGTCATTTACAAAGTGGAGAAATCAGAAGAAATCTATGAATGGGATGGATTAAAATTCCTAAGATCAACGATCTAAGACTTCCAATATCATGTCATAAACGTATTCCAGCTCTTCTTCTTTTATGCAATAAGGTGGCACCAGATAAATGGTATTTCCCAAAGGTCGCATGATGATATTTCTCTTTAGAAATTCTTGGTAAAGGAATTCCTGCCTGCTATGGAAATAGCCATCCTGTTCTGCGGTATGATATTCAAAAGCCAGGACTGTTCCCATCAATCGGGGCTGTTGGATCTTCGGATGCAGCATCAACTTACCTAAAAAAGCAAGATGCTTTTTATGAATGCTGTCAAGCTGTTGCTGGCAATCAGCAGACAATAAGATCTCCAAACTGGCCAATGCAGCTGCACAGCCAATCGGACTTGCTGTAAAAGAATGGCCATGAAAGAGCGCCTTTTGCTTCTCATCGGAATAAAATGCTTGATAGATTTCATCCGTACAGGTTGTGATGCCCATCGCCATGGTCCCGCCTGTAAGTCCTTTCGAGAAGCACATCACATCAGGAGCGATACTTAACTGATCGGCAGCGAATAAGGTCCCTGTTCTTCCAAATCCCACAAAAACTTCATCCTGGATCAAAAGAATACCCAAAGATCTACAAAAGGCCATCAGATCCGACAGATCTTCAGCACTGTGCATCAACATCCCTCCTGCTCCTTGGATCAGCGGCTCGTAGATCAGGCATGCGGTTTCTGCTGCATGTTCCCTAATCAAGGCTTTCGTCTGTTCCAAATTCAATGAGGTTGGTGGATCAATAAAAATCACGTCAAAGAGTTTTTCGGAAAAAGGAGCAGTCCATTGTCCTCTTTCACTGACCGACATGGCTCCAAAGGTATCACCATGGTATCCTTCTTTGAATGCCAGTATTTTATGTTTCGCCCTACCTTGATTATGGCCAAATTGAAGGCACATTTTCAGGGCAACTTCCACCGCCGTGGAGCCATTATCGGAGTAAAACACCTTTTGCTGGTTGCCAGGCAACAGATTCAATAACCTTTCGGATAATAAAATGGCTGGTTCATGCGTAAAACCTGCAAAAATAACCTGTTCTAAGGTGTTCAATTGGTTGAATACCGCCCTTGCAATAGTTGAATTGGCATGTCCATGAATACTGACCCACCAGGAAGAGACCATATCCAAATACTTTTGTCCATCCTCCGAAAATAAATAGGCACCTTCGCCCTTAATGATCGGGATGGGCTGGCTCAATTTCATCTGGGAATAGGGATGCCAATTGACAGCCAGATCTCGTTCTATCAGTTGGCGCATGCTTCTTTTTTTTCCAATACCATGGCTTTTAACCCCAAGTTCTTCAACATCTGCATATCTTCGGAAACACCAGGATTGGGAGTAACCAATAAGGTTTGCCTTTCTCCGGTAAAAATGGAATTTGCACCAGCCATAAAACACCATGCCTGCTCTACTTCGGACATCTCGATGCGCCCAGCACTCAAACGTACCATAGAAGCTGGCATCACGATCCTAGCGGTAGCAATTGTTCGCACCATCTCCCAAATATCAATCCTTGGGAGGTCTGCCAATGGCGTTCCGGCCACCCGGGCCAAGGCATTGATCGGCACGGATTCCGGATGCTTTTCCATATTCGCTAAGCTACGAAGCATGGAAACCCGATCATCTATCGTTTCACCTAATCCGATGATCCCTCCAGAACAGACGGTAATACCAGCCTTACGGACATGTTTTATGGTTTCCAAGCGATTATCAAATTTGCGCGTGGAAATGATTTCATCATAGAATTCCTCCGAAGTATCCAGGTTATGGTTATAAGCGTAAAGTCCAGCCTCCTGCAACCTTTGAGCTTGGCTCTCGGTCAACATACCAAGAGTACAGCAAACTTCCAACCCCATCTCATTAACCCCTTTGACCATATCAATGATACGATCGAAATCCCGGTTGTCGCGCACTTCACGCCAAGCAGCCGCCATACAAAAACGAGATGAACCGGCATCCTTCGCTTTTTGGGCATGCGCCAATACTGTTTCTGTAGGCAATAAGGCCTGAACTTTGATATCGGTATGGTACCTTGCTGCCTGTCCACAATAGGAACAGTCTTCCGGACATCCACCAGTTTTTACGGACAGTAAGGTGGAAATCTGTACCTCATCCGGCTTTTGCCATTGCCGATGTACAGTTGCTGCGTCAAAGACCAATTGCATCAACGGTCGATTATAGATGGCCAACAACTCTTCTTTGGTCCAATCATGTTTCAGCATATTTTCATTCATGTTGTTCATTTTATCTACTATTTACTACTAATTTTCAATGGTTATTTTGGAGAGGGCATGCTGCATTTGTGCTGGATTTAACCCCTCTAATTCAGGCATTTGGATCAACCTGCAATCTTCTGGCATATGTTTCATAAGGATTTCCTTACTAAAGGGATTGAATTCGCCATTTAGCACCAGATAGTGTAAAGGGATCTCATGGTTTTCCAGGGCTTTTATGCTTAAAAGGCTATGGTTTATGGTACCTAGATAATCCCTACAAACCAGAATGGTTGGAATTGCCAATTTTTTGATAAGATCGATGATACATTCCTTATCATTGATGGGCACAAATAATCCACCTGCCCCTTCGACCAATAAGTCGATAGGCTTGTTTGGCAATTCGAAATCCTCCAAGTGCATTTCGATGCCATCCAAAAATGCCGACTGATGCGGAGATGCGGCAGTATGGAGTCTAAATCTTTCCTTAAAAATCTGGATTTTATGGTCTAATAAATGATTCAGCATCATGGAATCCGACTGATTGAGATCGCCAGATTGGATGGGTTTCCAATAGGCCATTTGCCATAATTGGGCTAACATCGCGGAACAAATGGTTTTTCCGACGCCAGTACCTATACCGGTTACAAAATATTGTCTGGGTTTTATGTTCATTTTAAATCATTTCGGTTAGCAGCTGCTGCAACAATCGGATCTCAGATTCTTGGTGATCGGCATGAAGGCAAATCCGGATTCTTTCTTTTCCTTTTGGAACTGTGGGCGGGAAAATAGGGTATGTTAGGACTCCATTTTCAGAAAGTTTGCTTTGAATATCCTGAAGATCGGCAGCAGCACTTGGGAAAAAACATTGAATGGGAGATGCTGGACCTGTTTTCAAGGATTGGAATAATCGGATGTTTTCAAACAAGCGCATAGGCAACTCTGGATTATTTTCTATGAAATCATATGCTGTCCTGATGGATAAGGCATGGAATTCAGGCTGGGCCGTACTGTAAATAAAAGGACTCGCAAAATTAATGAGATGGGAAATCAGGTCTTTGCTTCCAAGAATACTGGCACCATGAAGACCCATGGCTTTTCCATAAGTAACAGTTATCGCAAGTATACGATCCTGAAGCTGAAGCTGATGCGCCAACCCCCATCCAAATACAGCAAAAGCATGCGCTTCATCCAACAGCACATGAGCCTGATATTTCTCCGCCAATTCAACAATCTCTTTGATCGGTGCAAAATCCCCTTCCATCGAATAAAGCGACTCCACCGCAATAAATATTTTGCGAGCCCGATCCTCGCCATCGCGCGTCCCTTCCGCGTCATTGCGAGGAGGCACGACGAAGCAATCCAAACACCCCAGCACCCTTTCCAAATCCCTCACATCATTATGCCTAAACTTCAACCGTTTCGCATTCGTCATCTTCCACCCATCGATCACCGATCGATGTATATACTCATCACAGATCAACACATCATGCCTACCCAACAAACTAGAAACAAGCCCAACATTCGCCATATACCCCGATGGAAACAACAAAGCCCTTTCCACCCCATGCTTATCCGCAATAAAATCCTCCACTTCCAACACCCTCTTTCCCGTTCCTGAAATAAGCCGAGACCCTGTCGCTCCCAACAATGCTTCCGGATTATTCCTTGCCAACTCCACAATCTCCTCCCTAAAACCCAGATTCCTCGAAAGTCCCAAATAATCATTCGAATAAAAGTCGATCCCCTCGCCCCTTTCCTTTAAGAAACGTAAAGAACCAAGCCTCTTTCTCTCCTCCAGTTTATCCCAAAGATCCTTCATGCTCATTCACAGCGGGAAAAATATGTTTCCTTAATTCAGCGATCCAAAATTCAAATAAACTGTTCTCCAATTTCAAGATTTCCTGCGCATGCTTTTCCCAATCCGAATCAAAAGCCTGCAACTGACTGATCATCTCCTCCAAATGCCCTTCTTCCTCCAAAATAATGGATTTCACATTCACCTTAGATCCAGCTGCACTCAGCAATTCCTGATAAATCGGATAAAGCTCATCTGCCCGAACTTCAATCGCATAGGTTACAAAAAGATAAGCAGCATACCTAAGATCATCATCGGCCAAGGAAAATTGTTCCTTCAAATAACGACAGGCTAACAGATCCAAACGGGCGAGGTACTGTTTAGATGACCTAGCTGCCAAGAGATTCCCATCTGCGTAATCCTCAAAACCCTTCACCTCCAATTTGGAAAGCTGTTTTTTCAGGTAATATGCATGTCGATGCTCTTCAGCGGCGTGTTTTAGTTGTATAATCTGTGTCTTTATGGGATGTTCGCATGCCGAAATTTTTCTGGCTCCGGCATTTTCCATAAAAGAGAGCGTATTAAGCCAGGCCGCATGCAGATGGGGATCAGCAACAATTTCTTGGAGAATGGTTTTCATGTTAAATAATTTCCAACAAAAGTACTATCTTGCCGGACCAGCATAGGGTGCCAGTTTAAAGATAATAGCTAGTCCGGTGGAATATAATTACGCAAGTTTTATTAAAATAGATCGATTTTCGGATGTTCCTGTATACCTTCAGGTCACGAATCAGATGGTATTGGCCATCAATCGTGGCATCCTCAAATCAGGACAAAAACTTTTAGGAAGCAGGCAATTAGCCGAACAATTACATATGCACCGCAATACGGCTACCGCAAGTTACGAGGAGCTGCATAGCCAAGGATGGGTGGATATCCTCCCGAACAAAGGAACTTTTGTGGCTTCCCTACTTCCAAAGACCAACAACAGCCCAAAACCGGAAAACAAGTATCCAATAAGGACCGGCTATACCTTCAAAAAGTCCTTTCTTTTTGATAATCCTTTCGAATATATCAATTGCAGGTATGTTTGGAACGATGGCAGCCCAGATATCCGATTGACCCAATTGGAAGATCTTTCCCGGGTTTACAGCGCAAACCTCAAACGCCGTAGCAACAGAAAGAAAATGGGCTATTATAACCAGGAAGGCAGTGAATATTTTAAAGAGCAATTGGCCTCCTATCTGGCCAATTCGAGAGGATTAAAGATCAGCCCGAGTAACCTATTGATCACGAGGAGCATGGAAATGAGCCTTTATATCCTTTCTGAGGTCATCCTTTCTCCCGGGGACCTGGTCTTGGTTGGGGAATTAAGTTATTTCTCGGCAAACATGATCTTTCAAAAATCAGGAAGCCAGCTCATGACCGTACCTATTGACGATGAAGGCATGGATATAGATGCTGTACGCCATATTTGCCAAAATCACAAGGTCCGGATGGTCCATATCAGTCCGCATGTGCATTATCCGACGACGGTGAGCCTCAGCCCTAAAAGAAGGATGGAACTGCTACGATTGGCCAAGGAATATGGATTTATTATTGTCGAAGATGATCAGGAGTATGATTTCCAATACGACAAACCGGCTTTGGTCCCATTGGCTAGCCACGATGATGGCGGGATGGTCATCTATGTGAGTTCATTCGGTAAGTCCCTAGCTCCAGGATTTCGAACGGGATTTATTCTCTGTCCGGAAAACCTCATTCAAGAGCTGAAGAAACACCTTGGTATGATCGACCGCCAAGGCGACGTATTGATGGAACAGGCTTTAGGCGAACTGATCGAAGATGGCAGCATCAATAGGCATCTGAAAAAGTCCTTAAAGATTTATCGGTCTCGACGGAATGAAATGGCGGTCCGATTGATGGAAGAGCTGGGTGACGAAATAGACTTCCAGATTCCCAATGCTGGCCTAGCATTTTGGTTGACCTGGAAAAAACCCCTCAATCTATATAAGCTTTCGCAATTGGCATTAAAGCATGATTTGTACATTCCGAAGACCATTCTCTATCAAAACAACAAGTTAACCGGCATGCGGCTTGGATTCGGTCATTTAGACCAACAGGAAATGGAACAGACAATAAGCATACTAAAGAATATGTTATTGATGTTGGATAAAATAGATCCTAAATAAAGCATTAAGCGGGTTCATTGGCGGCAACATGATCTCCCATGAAGCTCATTGGATTTTTATAATGAATATATAACCGTTTATACCTCACCATTTCCCTCGACTCCGCTAGGTAGGACATCTTGCTATCCCGGAAAACCAACCGTGCTGCTTTCTTTTCCATTTTGGACGCATAATCCAGAAATTGGCGAAAAAGTTCTCGACGTTCATTGGTGCTGAACTTACTTTGCTCACAGATCCGCATAATGATCTCATCATTGAAAAAGATCTTAATTTTATTGCCCTGTACGTTGAGAAGGTAAACTAAAGGATAAGGCCCATCATTTGGGAACAAACCAAACCCTACTTTTCCCTCTTCATCATTAAATACATAGGCGAAGAATTTAAAAGTACCAATACTGGTCGTGTCTACTAAAATATTCTTGGAAACCATGTTATTAATCTAGTTTGGTTATTGTCACCCCTGTATGGAGCACCTATCAAATATATCAAATATTCTAATTACTTGTTATTACGTATTTTTTATTAATAATAATAAAATAAATAATTAATCATAAGGATTTACCTTTAACCAAAACAGTTTTATCAGCTACAAATCAACAACTTATATCATAAATGTTACAACAAACTTGAAAATTCACCTACCCTAATTGGGGTATAAACGCAGGTTGTTTGAATAAGTTTCCTAAAAAATTATCTAATTCAAAATGAGCTTATTCGATGGTCTTGGATAAAATCTACTTGAATTTATTTGGAGAATATGCTTTTAAGTTCTACTTTTGTATCACAAAATCACGGTAGGTATAGCTCAGTTGGTTAGAGCACTAGATTGTGGTTCTAGGGGTCGTGGGTTCGAGCCCCATTACTTACCCGGTTAAAGGGGCTGTCTAAAAAGGTCTCTTAAAAAAATAACCCCGTCATTAAAAAATGGCGGGGTTTTTCTGTTTTTTGTCCTCAAGATTTTGTATCTTAAGGTGCACCCAAAAAACAATATGGCAAACATACAATTCAAAGCGCTTCCATCCAATAGTCCGAGTCTTTTTCCTGAGAATATTTTAGACCGTATCCCCTTGAACCATCCGGTTCGTTTGGTGAGTCAGGTTGTTGACCAGTTGGATCTGGAACATATCATCCGTCAGTATAAAGGCGGAGGCACGACCAGTTTCCATCCCAGGATGCTCATCAAGGTACTGTTCTACGCGTATCTGAGCAATATCTATTCTTGCCGCAAGATCGAGCGCGCCCTGCACGAGAACATCCATTTCATGTGGCTTTCGGGCAACAGTACACCGGATTACCGTACGATCAATTATTTCAGGGGAAAGCGTCTTAAGGAACAGATACAGGAGCTGTTTGCCAGTATCGTTCGGATGCTGCATGAAATGGAGTATGTCAGCCTGAAAGTCCAGTATGTAGATGGTACCAAGATCGAATCGGCCGCCGGTCG